>JAOTYD010000017.1 GCA_029862005.1 Gammaproteobacteria bacterium
CGACAAAGCGGTGGAAATCGTGCAACAAATCAAGGGCGTGAAATCCGTCAAGAACGATATGAAGCTTAAGTGACGTTGACTCTCATCTAATCCGTTAAGGGCTGCGAGGGCAAAACGTGGGCGTCCGTATATGGACTCCACCTATTTTACAACGCTAATTTTGCATAAAAACGTAAACTGCTTGGGTATATACGGCTTCTTGTTGAGGAAGCTACCCTCTAGCCCTAGATGTTTGCGCACCTACCATCCTCTTCGCTTTTGTAGCCTCTAAGGGCTTGCAGACGCCACAGGTTTTGGGCAGGTTGGTCTTACCTTTTATGCAGCGTTATCGTTGTAGATCTCTTTGGTGCTATTTCTAAATTGGTTTATTACGATCTGCCAAGCAGGACAGGTTCGTACGATTTCCCGGTGGACAATAATGCCCAGGCGGTTCTGACCGTCTTATTCGCCAGGGCAATACAGGTACGTTTAACCCCGGCTCGTTTTACTAATTCGATTAACCAGGCTTCTTTGAGCGTTCGGGGCTCACTGGGCAATTTATAAATAACCGATAAGGCGCCCTGATAAAGCGCAGCCCGTAATTCCTTGTTGCCGCCCTGTTTATCGATCCCCGTGAAATACGTTTTACCACCAGAGCTATGTTGCTTTGGGGTTAAGCCAATATAAACCGATGCCTGGCGACCATTTTTAAATTCGCTGCCATCCCCAATATTCGCATACAGCATGGATGCGCAGACTTTCCCAATGCCTTCCAGATCCATTAGCCTCTGGCAGGGTTCTAGCTGACTAACAAGAGCAGCTTTATATTTTTCCGCTTCGGTTAACTGTTCAACGGTTAATTGATATCGCGCCCACAGTAGATCCAGGGTATTTTTGAGGCATGTCGGCAACCGCGTATCCAGGTCATCGAGGACTAGGCCCATGGTTTCTCTTAAACTTTTGCGTCCTCTTCTCACCGTGATTCCATATTCGTACAGGTAAGCGCGAATATGATTATTTAATGCGACCAGTTCTTTGTCTAAAAACTTACGGCTGGTTTCCAGGGTTTGCAGTGACTGCTGCGCTTCTGTTTTTATTTGGCTGAACTTCATGCCGAGCTGGATCGATGCAACCGCAATGGCTAAAGCGTCATTGGCATCTGTTTTATGGCCTTGCAGATAACCTTTGACCTTTTTCGGGCTAATGACGCGTACATCGTGACCATGCTTTTGCGCCAGCCTTGCCCAGTAATGACAAGCACCACAGCCCTCCATCGCAACAATTGACGGGACCGTTTTGGCTAGCAACTCTTTTAACTTGCTGGGGCTAATGGCTTTGTTGGAGATTAGCTCACCGTGTTAATCTATCTTACATACCTGGATGACATGCTTTGCTAAATCAATACCAATTACGTTAGACTTTTTCATTGTATGGACTCCATTGTTTTCGTCGACACCAGCCTACTGAGGTAGGTTGGTGGAGCCCATACATCGCTTATGGCCGAAGGTCGTCTCTGAAGTAGCTAACTTGTGTGTCCGCTTTGGAGAAAGCCGATTCTTAAATCCATAACACCAGTAGCCTGGTTCGATCCAATATAAATACTCACCTGAAGACGAAATTTTTCCGCATCAGGGCTGAGATCTACACCTGGCAGCTTATCTTTTTAAAACTGGACGCCGGCAGCAACAAAAACAAAATCTCGGCCATCATCGATTTCTTCTGGATCGCTTATGTGTCGAAGACCCATGCGAAAGCGAAACCCACCAAGGCTGTACTGGATACCGCCTTGTACTTCGGCTACCGAGTTAGTGGCCAATAACGGGACCTCATCTTCGAGGCGCCCTACCCCGCCTGAGATGAAAAATAGCTCGCTTTGGACCCCAATATAAATAGAGACATATTCCGTATCCTCCATATCAGCGGCACGAAGACCAAAATATATACCGCCGTCTGATTCGATCGATAGTGAGTCGATAGTCACGTCGGGGTCAAATTCTCCAAATACTTTGCGGCTCTCGCCGGAATCCACAAAAATCGTTGCAGCATTGGTGGCCCCCATCATTACTAGAAATAACAAAAAAGCAGTGATCCTCATGTTGCCAGCTCCATCTAGATAGTTAATGTAGTAAATTAAGATATTAACCAAAAGCGCACGGGAAGTATAAACGACCATATATTACATAACCACAAGATACCCGGGGCTATTTCTGATGCAAACGGGCGCCCTCGGTGCAGAGCGGGCCTGAAACATCAGAAATATAGTTGAGTCTGTTTGGCTTTCTCTGAAACTCTACATGTTTTAACAAAAAAACGCTCGATCTTAGTTGGATTCGAGTTTTTCCGTTTCAAATTGATTACCGAATTGCCTGAACCTTTATAAATAAAAATATACGAGGGTCTGCAAATGGCCGATGATTGCCTCCCAGGTCAGCTTATCGAGCGTCTCCTTTGGAGAAGGCTGACCCTGAAATCTCCAATATTAGCGGTAGAGAACGACCCATAAGAGACGCTTACAAAGATTAGGATTGTGGTTGTATGTACCTGGCATAGAAGTCCTGCGTTTGCTCGGTATTAATCACCGCTGTCAATTCATTAACGAGTCCTCTATCCATCATCGAGATTAATCCTGGTACTTGAGTGGTAGTCTTTCCTGAATTGATCTATTACCGTATCATCTTCCATCTTATCCCCCCCAAGTACTGTCATGGCTGCCTTGGCAAGCGCAATACTTGCTTCTAAATTTTCAGAGACGGCTAACCGTGCGCCTTGTTTTTGCAATGTCTGGCAGCGTTCTTTATCATGCGCTCGGGCCAAGATATTCAAGTCCGGAAAATCACGGTGAAGAGTTGACACCAGGTGTTCTGCTGCCTGAAAGTCATCAACAGTAACAATGACCAGTTCCATGTCTGCTATACCTAGACTATGCAGGACGCTGGGCTGCAAAGCGTCGCCATACACTACAGACCGGCCTTCGTTGCGCTCTAGCCTGACTACCTCGGCCTCATGCTCGACAGCGATATACGCCAGGCCTCGTTTTTCGAGTATCTGCCCTACCCTGTGTCCCACTCGTCCAAAGCCAATTACAAGTATCGATGCCGGTTTCACGAACGATTCTGTTAGTTCATCCTCGATAATTTCGCTGCCAGGTTTGGTGACCAGCCGATGGGCGATGCGAGCGAGGGGTGGGGTTGCGAACATACTGAGTATCACTATAACCAGGAGTTGTTGAAACAATTCCTCGTTAATCAAGGTGGCATTGAAAGCCACCGCAAAAAGTACCAGTGCGAATTCACCGCTTTGGGCTAGCAACAGGCCGATCGCGGGTGCAGTTCCACCCTTTTGCCTAAATAACAAGGCGAATATCCAAAGCAGCGTGGCTTTCGTCGTCATTAGCAGGATAACCATGCCAATGAAATACAGTGGATTTTCAAAGAACGGCAATAGCTCGAGGGACATACCCATCGACATAAAAAACAGGCCAAGCAAAAGGCCTCGGAAAGGCTGAATCTCTGCCACTACCTGGTGACGAAATTCCGAGTCGGCTACTAGAAGCCCCGCTACAAACGCGCCCATGGCCATGGATAGGCCGATTTGTGCCATGAGAACTGCACTACCGAGAACCAGTAGCACTGCGCAGGCCGTAAAAATCTCGGGTGTCCCATAGTGAGCAACGCGCTGAAGTAGAGGTTGAAGCAAATATCGCCCCCCGAGAATTATAAGCGCAAGAATAACCATCGCCTCAATGAGTGCGAGCCCAATATCTTCCTCGATGGTGAGGTCCGCGACTGTTAACAGGGATGCCAGGGCAAGCAACGGCACCACTGCCAGATCCTGGAATAACAACACGGCTACAGATGAGCGCCCATACCTGGAAGTTAGCATCCGTTGTTCGGTTAGCAGCTGTAACACAAAGGCCGTCGATGAGAGCGCCAGGGCAGGGCCAATCAAGATAGCGGCGCGCGGCTCTAGCCCGAAAATAAAGATTGCGGCTACAGAGATAATCGCCCCTGTAACCGTTACCTGGAGTGCGCCCAACCCGAAGACCATATGCCTCATCAACCATAGGCGTGAAGGCTTGAGTTCAATGCCGATAACAAATAGGAGCAACACCACTCCCAGTTCCGCCAAATGGCCAATCTCGACGCTATTGTCGATCAGACTCAGAGCTGACGGCCCAACCACGATCCCGGCAATAAGAAAACCCGGAACGGTGCCGAGCCCAATAATCCGCGATAAAGGCACCACAACGACAGCTGCTACCAGGAGAATTATTATATCTGTGAGATATGCGAGATTCATTGCGACCCGTACGCACCTATCATATTCAGTGAAATTCCATATAAAAGTAAACTTGAAAATAACTGTTCGGCGAATTCTACTTCACGCGACACTTGAAAATCGATTTTTGCAAAATTGAAACGAACTCATCGATTTGATAGCAATTAATGCATATTACCGAACGTCCGTTCCTGGCCGAAGATTGCCTCCTACCTTGACCTGACGAGGGTTCGCTTACGAGAAAGCTGCCGCTCATATTCAATGAATCAGCGGCGATAAACAACCCATAGCGGACTCCGAGACCGGTGAAGTATTGATTGCCGACGACGATTGCGACTAATCCTTAAGTCTGCTGAATAACAATAAGCAGGCTTGTCCCGCCCACTCGGAGGCTGGATTTCTTCTTAAGCTGAAATAGAAAATCCCAATTTGTGTATTCGCAAGGAATACACTAGTTTAGCTCTTATAGTATTTAAGACAAACAGGGCTATGCTGGATTTTCTAGGAACGGTAAACCCGTATGACACCCTCGATGAACGAGATCTTCAGTCGCTTGCGAGTATCGCTATCCGGCGGAACTATAAGAAGAATATGTTGGTTATACAGCAGGGTGATGATACCAACACGATGTTCATATTGATCGAGGGGGAAATGCGGGTTTACGTTGAAGACGAACAGGGGAAGCAGCTAACGATCCGAATCCTCAAATCCGGCGATTTATTTGGTGAAGTTGCGCTGATCGGGGACATTCCCAGAACCGCTAGTGTCGTGACGATAACCGACTGTGTGGTAGCGGCGTTCGCGCGCGAAAAATACCTGTCTTTTCTGAAACAACATCCAGAGATTTTACTTGCGCTCGCTAAAGCCCTGGCCAACATGGTGGGTGATATCACCGAGGAACTCGGCAGTATCGCGTTGTCCGATGTGTATGGCCGCATTACCCACATTTTCGAAAAGTATGCCGTCGAGGCTGAAGATCATCGGCTAGTCCCCAGATTTACCCACCGCGAAATTGCAGGCATGATCGGATCCTCACGCGAAATGGTCAGCAAGATTCTTAAGGATCTCGAGAACGGCAGTTATATTTCGATAACCGATAAGCACTACGTGATCAACAAGAACCTGCCTGCCAACTGGTAAGCCGCAAGGCTTGCCGTCAAGTCACCCGTCAACGACTCCGATTTCCGGTTTGGCGCGACATCACCGAATACGAGTTGGTTGCATCGATAGTAAAACTACCCATTAAATTGGCGATTTACTCCATGCCGACTCGGGTAATTTTTCACAAATACCGGGGTAATCGGTAACAGGGTAATTTATCCCCCTTACCTACAATTGTGCTCAACACGAAACGGAAATCACGGTGAAAGAGATTCAGGATTTACCGGTTCACCAGGGCTTCTAATCAATGACCAATCGGCAATTAAAGATTGCCATAAACCAAGAGGGAACAAGACGATGAAAAAGCGCAATACGGCAAAGCAACAAAAAGGTTTTTTTGATCTGGGTTTTTCGCTGGCGATTTTGGCGCTATTCGGCGCATTTGCCTATGCTGTTACGCCAGATCAGGACGCCAGGGTCGCAGTGCAGCAACCGCAAATTGAGGTCGTGGCTAATTACCAAGAGGGAGAAAGAAGATGAAAAACAAACACATCAAAAACAAAACTTGTGACGAATCACTTCTGGAATACGCCACAACCACCTTCGTACCAATAACAAAGCCCGCAGTTAACGACAGCTACTCTGAAACAAGAAAGGATATGACAGAGGCTGAGGACAACGGGCAGGTTAAACCGGAAAAACGTGAGCGGGTTTATCTGCACTCGATTGGTCGATTTAGCAAGCTTAAAAAGCTGCAGAAGGGCGCTTACGAAGATTAACTGGTTTGCTTAATAATTGGTGAATGTTGGGAGGACATTTGATTAGAGCCGAGAGTCCGTATTTGGCCGAACTGAGATCCTCGGCACCTGCGTTTCAGCGTCTCCTTTGGAGAAAGCAGGCGCTCGAAATCCAGTAATTAGCGGCGATTTACGACCATAGCAGTCACCCGGGATTTTAATAGATTAAATCACTTGGACTCTTCCAACGACGGGGCGTATAAAGTGAATCACAATATACAATGATAAAGCCAAACCCGTCTAAAGACGGGGACGGAAAGCCACGGGTCCTCGCTTCCTCCGAGAAGCCACAGAAAAGCTCCCGGAGGACCCAAGACCGCCGGACTGCCACTTCTATACAACAGTAGAGAGGGGGACGGCTATGAATGTGTCACTGCAAATCGAACCCACTTCAACGAATCGATTGTTAACCTGCTTGGGTTTAGCAATCGATGAGGCTAAGCTGGTAAGGTCAATCATCGAATCCAAAGACTTGGCCCATAAGTTAAAAAATGAAAAGCCGTTGTCTGAAAAACTGCGCCGTTTAAATAGGGAAATAGAGTATCTTGAGGCGAAGTTAGCGAAGGTAAGAAGTCGTGCAAACAAGAGCTAAACATAGCCAGGTATATGCAAAGTGTAGTTTGTGATTTTAATTGTGTGAGGGTCCGCTGTTGGCCGAAGATTGCCTCCCGTCAGGATATTACAAGGGTCCGCTTACGAGAAAGCTGCCGCTCAAACTCGATGCATCAGCGGCACACAGTGCGCGCGCAGCGGGCACCTAGTCCGATCGACTGCATGCGTTTGTTATGCGGTGGAGTGTATTAGTGATTTCAAACAATCTGGTGATCGCTTGCTCATTCTTTACCGCGTACAACTATCTTCCCACCCGCCTGATTGTCATCCATTAGATTATGAGCTTCTACCAACTCCTCAAAATCAAAAACAGCTCCCGTCTTTACTTCTAGCTCTCCTTTCTCAACGAGACCGATATATTCCTGTAGTTGTGTGGACGTCAGATCCGCTGCCTCACCGCTATATGAAGTCAGCTTTACCGCTGTAGGTATATCTCCCATTGGATGGAAGTCATCGAGTACCCATTTTCCACCAAGAATTCCTGTCATACAAACGATACCACCGCGCCCGACACAACGCAGCGAGTCGAGCAAAGTGCTGGCGCCGATTAACTCAAGTACTCGATCATAGGGCTTGCCACGTTCATCTTCGATTTGCTGGTGGATTTCGCCATTGTCGATCCAGACTTCGTCTGCACCTGCAGCTTTGAGTTCACCAATTTTTCCTGAACCGCGAGTAGTAGTACCAACTTCCAACCCGGCGTGCTTGGCCAAGGCCAGGGCAGCCATTCCAATCGAAGACGTTCCGCCCCGAATCAATAGAGATTTCGCTCGATTGATCTCGAGTCCGATATGTAACGACCCGTGAGTGGTCTGAAGCATCTCAGGTAGAGCAGCAAGTTTTTCCCAAGGCAATTGAGTGCGAATCGCGAAAACACACTCATGTGGAACCAAGGTGTATTCTGCATAGGAGCCATCAAATTCACGGCCCATACCGCCCATTATCGCAGCAACTGAGGTACCGGGGTCCAAATCCAAACCGCCCGCGTCCACGATTTCTCCCACGCATTCAATTCCAAGGACGCGCGGAAACTGCACGGTAGGGGAATCTCCTATTCGTGTAAACCACTCTGATCGGTTCAGCCCAAATCCACGAATTCGGATTAGTGCCCAGCCCTTTCGCGGGCTTGGCATTTCCGCGTCCTCAAGTTGAAATTGCTCTGGTCCACCAGCTTTCCGAATAATCCAAGCTTTCATATTGCGTATCGTTGTTCCTTGGTATGTTGAGATTTCATCCTAACCCTTTATCGTTCTGTACCGCATAACAGCACGATTAAAAGGTAGTTGACCTGATAATATATTATGTGTTGCCGGGTTTCCGCTACTGGCCGAAGGTTGCCTCCCAGGTCAGCTTATCGAGCGTCTCCTTTGGAGAGAGCTGGCCATGAAATCTCCAATATCAGCGGCAGAGAACGATCCAAAAGAGACTCTGATATTGCTTCTGTTTAAGGAATCTCTATCCGGTAGCCTGCATAGCTCCAAAGAGTTATATGCGGACTATTTAGAGGCTTTAATGACTGAGCTTGTTTTTAAATCGTCGGGTTAACGGACTGAATGGTTTGTGTACGCTACGCTCATTGATAAGATTTGATGCCAGGCCGGTTTGACCATCGCGAATTGCAGCCTCAATCAACGTCTGAGTTAGAATGTCACGTTGTGCGTTACTGCCTCCGAAACGACAGGCAATAGTACGAATCGGAAATATTTGCGCGACAACCTCGTCATAACGCCCTTCACCAAAAGCGATCATAGCGGCGCAGGCTGGCACCCCGACATCATTCGCCATCATGCGAGTCAATTCAGGATTGTTGACTGCTGCCTGGGTTAAATCCCGATGGACTTCTCTTGCCTCGTTAAGTCTCCCTGCTCCAACCAGTGCCACAATGGCATGCAGATCATTAAACGCGTAGTAACCATTCTCGACGGGCGTTTTACGAGCCCATAGATCCGCAATTGTCTGCCATCGAGAGCCAACATCAACTTCCTGTAAATGCACTCTCCAAAGTAATGCCGAGGCATCAAGCATCTGCATCGAAACATCAGAATCTCCGGGTAGAATTTGCTCGTCGTACAATTTCAATGCACCATCAAAGTCTTCCTGCTCGATATGAAACAAGCCAAGATGCCACCAGTTATGAAACGCGAATCCGTTGTTGGGAGCCCAGTTATCGGTTGTAGACTGCAGGAACTCCTGGCCTTCCTCGTATCGATTCTGCATTTCCATCACATGGGTCAGCGCATGTACAGACCATCCATCGCGCGCTTCGATATCGAGCGCTCCCCTCGCAGCTTCTTCCGCCTTGTCAAACTGATTACATTCTTCGAGACCGAAAGCCTGCATTCCAAGAATATATGAGTAGCCTGGAGTATCCCGGTCCCAATGTCCGATAACCCGGCCAATCCGGTCGCGTAAATTAACCGCATCACCCATCAAGAAGTCGGTCAGATGGGCGCATTGAATCGCCATCGCATCACGGGGATGTTCGCCAAGCACCCGATCCCAGATTACACCCGCCTGATCCCAGCGTCCTTCCATCCAGTTTCGTGCCGCTGCGGTTAACGCCTTTTCCCGATCATTTGATTTACTTGCCAGCGATTCTGCAGTTTCGATACTTTCCTGAACCATTGGCAGGTATTGGCGCTCACTCATCATCAACATGGCACTGGCGTTAAAAATATGACCCATTACAAATTCGGGATCATTTTCGATGGTACTTGTCAGCGTTTCAGTCGGATCACCGAAATAACTCTGGAATTGATAAATTGCCGTCTCATAGTCGTTCAACGATTCGGGTTTACAGCTTGACACAGGTACCCCGCGGGCATCTGTTTGTATTTTTTCACTTGGTACCATAGTTAGCTCCTGAATGAATTTGCTAAAACACAGATCTTTCGGGCCTTACTCATTTTGAATCGTTACGAATTCCGGGGACAGTATACCTATTTAATCCCCATTCTTTCTGATCGAAAAATAACTGTACAGTCCCCGGAATTCCAGAATTAAGAGTATCGGAGGAGAGTCTGCAATTGGCCGTAGTAAGACCAACGGTGCGACGAATATGAGTGTCCGCTAACGGGAAGCAGACACTCATTTACCGCCGGAGGCCTAATCGTCGCTTGGCGGGGCGAACCGTACGCACGCGATGATGAGCTTCGACACATAGTCGGAGGGTTCGCGCGGATCCAGCTTATCACCTGCTTTTGCAACGGCCTCGATTCTGGCCTGCAGATTCGCCAGGTGGGAATCTACAGGATACGCCTCCAGACCTGTTAGCTCGCGAATATCGGGGGAGACATTCGGGTCAGGGGCGAAGTCCAGCCTGCTTTGGTCAACCTGCTTCAACAGGTCAAGGGCTCTTTCCAGGTCGGCCGATAATGGAGTACGCGCCATATTCCTCCTCCTGCGATTCCAGAATTCGGTGACAGTATACCTGTTTGGGTCTCAAGCAAGAGACCTAATCAGGTATGGTGTCCCCCGAATAAGAGATTTTGAAGGAGCTCGATCCCACAATTTTGGTATTATGCTAACCGTCACCCCGGTTATATTGCAAACAGCGTTGACAGATGTAAAAACTATGGCATCCTTGGCGCCATCAGTAACAACATAAAGGGGGTGATCTAGTGTCTACAGAGATATTGGAGAAAGGTTTCGAAACACCAGGAGTAACCGGGACCTGAAGGGAAGCTGAAAGGCTAGTACCCTCTTGATCTGGTCCGGTTTTTCCGGTGGTGATCTCGATGGCCTTTCTCCCAAGTAACTCGGAGGGCCGCCAAATTCAGGCGGCCCTTTTATTTTCCGGCTTGGCAAGCGACCGCATATGACCGCGGGCCGTTTTCTGGATCTGCACCCTGAGGGCCTGCTTCGGAGAAAATCGTTTTTCTTTAGCGAGCCAGGGAAAGCAGCTTAACCTTTGGACAAATTTAGTATGAAGCCCCGCCGCCGTGCGTCGCGGGTTCGACCTAAGTTTCCTGAACATCGTGCGAAACCGGGATTGAACAGGATCGGCACCCAATGTAGTATCTCGCGAATAATAATTAAATTTATACGGAGAGCAGTGATGAGCGAGTTAGTCGGGCGTCTGGAAACGCTTACGTCCAAACAACGAAATCTGATAATAAAGCTGGAGCGTGAGATTCGGCATTTGAAATTGCAGAATCAGGCTTTGAGTAGACGAGTCCAGGACCTGGAAGAGACACACGTGGTGATCGACAGGGAGATTGCGGAGATACCCATTGGCTTCGATCTAATCCCGGAACGTGACCTCAACAGATAGCAGTTTTTAAAAGGGGTATCACCAGGATTGACCCATTGTTCGATGGCGTCATGATTGTTCATTGCAAACGCCTCTTTCCGTTAGCTTACTTACTGGTGAAATATTCGATCGCCCCATCGTGATGTCGGGTCGCAATATAGACCACGCCATCGTAGGAAGTTGACAGCGCGGTAGACGTTCTTGCTGCCAATTCTGCGCGGAATGATTTTTCGGCTGCCTGATTTCCCTTCTGACCATAACTGATTGGCGTACTGTGCAATAACCCCCAGCTGTCGACGGCACCCACGCGTCGAACGGTATTATCGAGCAACTTCAGCATGATTTCCTTGCGCCCGTCGGCCTCCAGGTCCACGAAATCATCCATTGCCTCGGCGCCGGGCAGTACGCGAAAAAAAGCAGACAGTATATTCTTGTCGACATCGTACTTGATCGTGGTGAGACACAAATCGGCTTCGTCCGAGTTCACGTTTTTAACCACATTATTGCACTTGGCTGACTCATAAAGTCGAAACAGAAACATGTCGAATGCCGTAGCTGGCGTTTGCATCATTTTTGTTATCGCCGGACCGGTTTGCGCAAAAACCGGTTGCGCTAACAGGATACCGAACAGGATTATCACGATTTTTTTCATCTCTAAGCTCCTTTGCCGCTTTTAGTCGCGGGGTCAAGTATACGTGATCAGAGAGACCGGCAGGACTCAGGGATTATGCAACCATTCGTAGGGTCCGAACGGGTCGGGCCGGAAATAACAAATCATGCGGGCATCGGGTCCCGCGCGGGCACCCTCACGCCATGGCGCCATGCCATGCAACACCAGCCGATGCGCAAGGAAAGCCTCACCCGGTCGCGCATGGATCTCAACACGATTGCAGTCGGTGAAGGCCTGCTCACGGGCCGCATGATAAACCTCGGTTACATCCTGCTCACCCCACTGTTCGACCGGGATACCGCTAAAGCGGGCAGTAAAAATTTCACGCATGATTTCGTGAGAACCCTCCCAGACGACAAAGGGTGACGCACCGGCATCGAATTCCACCAGCGGAAGGCCCAGGATAAATCCGTGATGCTCGCGTAAGTGCCGACGACGCTGCGGGCCTTCAGGCAACAAGCCGTCTACGTGGGCCGCGTCGCGCTCGCGCCGGTAACGCGTTTTGGCCGCGGATTCGCCCGCCATTGGTTTTGGATATCCCGGGTAACAAACCGAAACCTGGGCACGGTCCCAGGAAAAATGTGTCAATTCAAGTTTTCTGCCGATGAATTCGACTGCGCTGCCACGCAGGGCACCACTGCTATCGACAGCACCATTTTCGTCATTCGACAGCGCATTTACGCCGGCGAACCATGTCCCCTGGTAACGCAGCCATTTTTTCTGTTGCGGGTCGCGCAAGCATGCGCGCGCCGGTGCCAGTGCGGCATTGATCCAGCTATGTAATTCTGGGTCATGATCAAACCGGCACCAGCCCCGGGTAAAGAATTGCTTCGCGAGATTGCGCATGGTGTTGCCGATGCTATCATGCCTCGATCAAGACTTTGAATCGGCCGGAACATGAGTGATTCTGACAAAACCCGCATCGCCGGCCTGCCCTGCTGGCAAGCTGCGATCGACATCGAACCGTTGAGCGGCGGCATGACCAATCTTAACTACAAGGTAACCGACGGTGACGAGCAGTACGTAGTGCGTTTCGGCGAGGATGATCCCGTTCATCTCATTTCCCGCGCAAATGAAATAGCAAGCTGCCGGGCGGCTTTCGAAATTGGTGTCAGCCCGGAACTGGTGCATCACGAGGCAGGTATCCTCGTGGTCAGGTTTATCGAGGGCAAGGTATTTGACGAGGCCGATGTGCGTGTCGATCAAAACCTGGAACGTATCGTGGCGCTGTTGAAACGATTCCACCACGAACTCCCCGGGCACTTCAGCGGAGTGGCGGTCATGTTCTGGGTATTCCAGGTACTGCGTCACTACCACAACCTGCTGGTGCAGGGTAAAAGTGCCCACGCCGCACGGCTACCCGGACTCGCCACCATTGGAGCTGAGCTCGAAGCGGCGGTCGGACCGGTTGAAATCGTGTTTGGCCATAACGATTTACTGCCCGCCAATTTTATCGATGACGGTGATAAGATCTGGCTCATCGATTTCGATTACGCTGGTTTCAACAGCCCTCTATTTGACCTGTCAAACCTGGCATCGAACAATGAACTGAGTGACCTGCAGGAAAGGGCAATGCTGGAACAGTATTTTGATGTCCGTCCGGACCACGCAACACTCAGCAGTTACCACGCGATGAAATGCGCCTCGCTGTTACGCGAGACCATGTGGTCGATGGTCTCGGAACTGAACTCGCGCGTGGACATGGATTTTGCCGACTACACGCAAAAAAACCTGATGCGCTTCGAATCGGTATATACCGAATATAAAAACAATTACCATTGAAAAATTCCACCGGAGTCCATTTATGAAACTCGACATCGACTATGTCAGAAAACAATTCGATCAGCTCGCCGATGATCCAGAGTTTGCCTTTGCTTCCAATGCCGGGGGCAGCTACGTCTGCAACCAGGCTAACGAGGTACTCGAACACTATAACCGTCACATGCGCGTACAACCCTATTCGCGTTATTCGCCCTCAGCAGAAGCAGGCAAGGCGATGGACCGGGCCCATGCCGGCTGGGCGCAGGCACTCAATATCCGGCCCAGCGAGCTGACCATCGGTCCTTCGACGTCAATGAACACCTACGTCATGGCGCAGGCGATTGGCGACATCTGGAAACCGGGCGATGAGATCATCGTGACCAACCAGGACCACGAAGCCAATAGCGGGGTCTGGCGGCGCAAGGCGATTGAAAAAGGCGTCACCATCCGGCAATGGGAAGTGGAGCCCGACACCGGGCTGCTCAATATCGAATCACTGTTCCCGTTGCTGCGCGACAATACGCGCTGGGTATATTTCACGCATTGCTCGAATATCGTCGGCACGGTCAACCCGGTTGCCGCAATCGTCAAGACCATCAAGTCGGGCAGCAACGCACGGGTATTTATCGACGCAGTTGCCTATGCACCGCATCATATTTCAGATATGAAAGCGCTCGACGTCGATTGCTACGCGTTCAGCCTTTACAAGGTCTATGGCCCGCACCAGGGCCTGCTGTACGTTAACCGGGACGTTCACGGCGATTTGACATCGCAGGCTCACTATTTCAACAGCAGCAATCCGGCCAAGGATTTTGCCCCCGCCGGCCCGCAGCACGCCCAGATCGCCGGTTGTGCCGGGGTCCTGGATTATTTTGACGAACTGCACCAGCACCATTTCGGCGTCAGTGAAGAAAAACGCAACACCAAACTGGAGCAACTCCACCAGTTGATCGTGCAGCATGAAAACGAACTGGCGGCGCCGCTGCTCGAGTTTCTGCATCACCATGCTGACGTGCGCCTGCTCGGCAAAACTCATACCAGGGACAATGATCGCGCACCGACAATTGCATTCCAGCCGCTCAAGCAGAGCGCGCAGTCAGTGACCCACAAACTGCAGGATCTGGGCATTGGCACCGAGAACGGCAATTTTTATGCCCACCGATTGATTAGCGACCTCGGCATTGACCCGGATGATGGCGTGGTCCGCCTGTCACTGGTGCACTACAGCAATCAGGATGAGGTGAACCGCATTTTACGGGCATTAGATACCGCACTATGAAGTAACGGTGATTATCCTGACACTGTGCAGTCGTACTCAAAAATGACCACCTGTTTGCGCGACCTGATCCTGATAGTCAGTATCGTCGCGTCGTCTATCGCGGTTGCGCAAACCCCACCCAGCGATATCGAAATGGAAAAATATCGTGTTTTATTTCGCGCCGTACTAGAACGCGACACGGGCACGCTTGAAGAGCTCTTGAATTCGGGCGCGGATACCGATCGGCGTGATAGTCACGGACGCAGTGCGCTTCATGTAGCCGCTTATTTTCAGAATCACGCAGCCATGCGACATCTGGTGGCAGCCGGCGCTGATGCGAATGCGCTCGAAGACGATTTTTATGACATCGTTACCATTGCAGCCGTCGCTAATGATCTCGCGACCATGAAACTGGCGCTCACGCTGGGCTGTCGCGCCGACAATGTCACCAGCCGTTATGAGGGCACCGCATTGATTGCCGCAGCACATCTCGGGCATTTCGCCGTCGTCGAAACTTTGATCCAGGCTGGTGCGCCGCTCGACCATATTAACAATCTGAACTGGACCGCGCTGATCGAAACCATCGTGCTCGGTGATGGTGGTCAGCAACATATCGCAACGCTCAAGGCCCTGGTCGATGCAGGTGCGGACGTCAACCTGGCTGATGGCAGTGGCAGCACACCACTGCAATTAGCACGCAGGCGTGGCTACCAGAGTATGGTTAAAATCTTGCTGGATGCGGGTGCGAAGTAAAACGGGTTGGGCAAGGACGGTTAAACCGGCGAAGATGCGGCCGCCTGAATCCTGTTGCGACGTGCCGCCACCGCTTCGCGGTGCGTAAGGTAGCTGATCGCGCCCACGATCATCAGGGCACCGGCAATAACCCAGTTATCCGGAATCTCGTCAAACAGCCAGTAACCAAATAAGATTGCCCATACCAGCTGCAGGAATGAAAGCGGCTGGGTAACCGTCAATGGAGCGTATGCGATCGCGCGCGTAAGCGCATAGTGTCCGGTGGTGGCAAACACGGCGACCAGCGCCAGCCAGCCGATTTCGATCCAGGTCGGTTCGCGCCAGTAGTAGATGGCGCCGGGCAGCAACGCCAGGGTGCAGAAAATCGTCAGCATCACCAGGATATCGCCTGAATTCTCGCTACGGGTCATGTGCTTGGCGAGCAGGAAGGATCCGGCAAAACAAAATGCCGCGATCAACTGCGCCAGCGAACCGGCCTCGATCGTCTGAAATCCGGGCCGCAGAATGATCAGCGTACCCACAAAACCGGCGACGATCGCCAACATGCGACGCAGTCTCACTTTTTCATGGAAAATCAGGATTGCACCGATCGCGGTAAACACCGGGGTCGAAAAGCCGATTGCGGTCACTTCTGCTAGCGGAATACGCGCCATCGCAAAGAACCACAACATCACGCCGACGCCGTGTACGATTCCGCGGTAAAAATAAAGTTTGAAACTGCCGGGTCTGATCCCGCGCCAGCGCATGCGCCACAACAGCGGCAGCACCAGGATGAGGCCAATCGAATAGCGGATAAAAGCGGCCTGTACCGCGGGCATATCCGTGCCCAGGTGGCGCACCAGCACGGTCACGGCGACAAACAGCAGCCCCCCGGCTACCATCCACAGGCAGCCCAGTAGATTTGATTGTTGCGGCATAGCCTGGATTGGAACATCATCTCACGTGGAAATGCAATCTTTCACCGCTGATTCGATTATGACCACGACCTTAGCCCATCACCACTACCACGATCCCGCAACCTACGCCTATGAATGCGAGCACATTTTCAGCAAGCACTGGTGGCTCGTCGGAGTGGAATCGGCCGTCGCCGAGGCCGGCAATTACCTGGCACTGAATTTGATGAAATGGCCGCTGGTGGTGGTGCGCGATCAGCAATCGACGTTGCGGGGGTTTTACAACCTGTGTCGGCACCGCGCCGGCCCGCTGGTGCTGGAGGGTGAAGGACATTGTCGGGATTTCGTCTGTCGATATCACGGCTGGCGCTACGCCTGCTCGGGCGAACTACTGAAAACGCCCGGCTTCGAAAATGACGCGATTGCCGATCCGCAAGCGATGGGCCTGATACCGATCCGAGTCGACAGCTGGAATGGAATGGTGTTCGCATGCCTCGACGAATCCGCACCTGACCTGGTCACCTGGCTGGGCGATATTGTGCCAATCGCGGCAAAATTTGATGCAACTTCGAGCATGCATTATGACGGCGATGTCACCCGGGAGGCCGCGGCAAACTGGAAGACTTACGGCGATAATTCCTGCGAGGGATACCACGTCGGCATGGTACACCGCGACCTGGGATCGTCGATGCAGCGCGAGTCGGTTCGCATCGACACTTACGATAACGGCAAGTTTGTCGGGTTTGATGTCAACTATGACGCCGGACGCGATCAAAGTCGTGCCGGCAAGGGATTCTGGATTTACAAGTTTCCGGGGTTACTGATGCATTTTGCCGACTACGCGTTTAACGCCGAAACGGTGCTGCCGCTTGGCGCGAATGCGATACGAATACACCGCTGGTTCTGGTCGCATAGCGAAAAAGCCGGCGCAAGCGGAATCGATACTGCATTAATTCGCCCAAACTCAGAGCAGGTTATCGACGAAGATATTGCAATTTGCGAACTGGTACAGCGTAACCTCGCCTCGGGTGCCTACCCGGGAGGCGCGCTTTCCCCGGACCAGGAACCCGGTACGATCTATTTTCAGCAGCTGGTGCGTAACGCTTTAAGCGGGTTTGCCGAGCCTGAATAGCCCGGCACTGATCGCCGAACCAATCGCGATCAATGCTGCAATCAACATTGCCAGGCCATAACCATTGCTCAGGTCATAAACCAGGCCGGCGCACCAGGGTGCAACCAGCCCGGCAAATCCCCAGGCAATAAATACCTGCCCGTAGGCCTGTGGACCGCGTTCACCGAAAGTGTCCGATATCGCCACCGGGTAAATCGCGATTATCGAACCGTAAGCCAGTCCGACCAGGGAAAGTAAAGCGACCACAAGCGGCGCACTGTACGAAGCACTTATCGCCAGCAGTGCAAACGCCGATAGCAGGGGCAGACCAACGAGAAAGCGATTGACCGGCCAGCGATCTACCAGCCATCCTGCGAGAAATCCACCCAGGGCACTGCCGATACCGATGGTGATTGCCGCCAGCGTAGCGAGTTCCGTAGTGGCGTTTTTCGACAGGGCGATACCGGCGGCGTGTCCAATGGCCATCAGCCCCGCAAAAACACTGGCCATGTATGCGAACCAGAAATGCAATATCTTGCGCCTGTCGATGCCAGGACTATCAAGAAGGGTGTCAGTCGGCGCTAGCCCGTAGCGTGCGTCGGCAAACCGCAGCATGATTGCGGCGAGTGATCCGAAACCAGTCAGCGCCAGCGCGATCGCCAGCAGTGCCGATTCCAGCGAAACCAGCTCGATGCGCCACGCAAATATCCTGGCGAACGCAATCGATCCCACCGCGTAAGCAGCGGTGACCGCACCCATTGCCAATCCCTTGATCTCCGGCATGACCCGACCTACCAGCTGCAGGCTAAAGCCATAACCGACGCCGTTGCTAAGCCCGAAGGCGACACTGTAGCCGAGGAAAAATTGCCACCAGCTGGTGGCCTTTGCCGCCAGCAACAAGCCCGCAGCCGCGACCAGGCAGGTTACCAGTACCAGCCACCAGGACGGCAACAAGTTGTAAACCCGATAACCCATTAACACCGCCAGCGTAATCCCAACCAGCGCGAACGAATAAATCAGGCTGATTTCAGAGCGTGGCAGTTCGAGCAGCTTTTCCAGGGGTACAATAAAAACCGAAAACGCGTGCACCGAACCCAGCACAAAGGTGACCAGCATCGATGCCAACAGTGTTGTCAGGCGCTTATTCAATGACCACGGATTCCGGCGGTTTATTCGTTTTCATCCGTTTCTGTCGCCGCACAAAAATAAACAGGCCGCTTGCAGCAATGATACCGGCGCCGATCCAGGTTGTTAAAACCGGCACTTCACCCCAGAACATATATCCGACAATCGCCGCGAAAACCATGGCCAGGTATTCAAACGGTGCCAGCAGACTTGCTTCTGCATAACGAAACGAAACCGTTAACAACCATTGCTGCATCCCGCAACCCAGACCAAACCCGAGGAACAGCCATAAATCGCCGCCACGTGGCGTTAACCATCCCGACAACAGCACCCAGGCAAGGCACACCAGGCAGCCGAGATTATTGTAATAGATACCGATCGTGACCGACTTTTCGCTGCTGCTGAGCTTACGCAGCCAGATCGCTACCAGGGCACCGGTAAAGGCCGAGCCTGCGGCTGCAATCACCCCGATATCCCCCCAGCCACCTGCCCCTGGTTTTGAGATCAGCAAGACCCCGACAAAACCGGCGATTACCGCTAACCAGCGCCGCAACCCGATCACCTCGCCGAGCAGAAAAATAGACAACACGGTTATGAATATGGGTGCGGCGTAGGAAATGGCGGTCGCGTCTGCAATCGGTATCCGGGTAAGCGCGAAATAAAGCAATCCCAGGCTGACAATACCACTGACGCTGCGAATGGCATGGTCCAGTGGACGGCGAGTGGCAAGCGCGGTCAAGCCCGCGGTTGAAAACAGAATAATCCAGAAAAATCCGCTCGCGAACAGGTAGCGAAACAACAGGACCTCGCTCAATGGGTAATCCCGGTTGACCAGTTCGCGTACCGCAGCGCTCAGCAATGCCATCAGCAGCAGGTTTCCAATAAAGGTCGCTATACCGAGCGAGGGATGGTCGTGGTGTCGGCTAACCAGGCTGGAAGATAATGCCATTTCGCGGTCTCGAATCGGGCTTTCGTGCGTATCGCAGGTGGGCCAACAGACAGCAAAGTATACTCAAGCCGACCTCGTGCCGATAGGTTAGCTAACGCAATCGTCTCAGCATGCAGCAGCTTCGGACATTATCTAAATGGAGGTTTCGTCTTTGAAAAAGCCGAAGTTATTCTTCCCCTGGCGCTTGATCTGGTACATCGCTTTATCCGCCGCTCGTATCAACGCTTCCGCGGTCGTGCCATTTTCCGGATAAATTGAAATGCCGATACTTGCGCTAACCACTACCTCGACTTTTTCAACCCGAATCGGTTGTACTATTTGCTTGATCAAACCAGCAGCGATGCGCTCAGCAATGGCAAACTCCGGCAGGCTCGATAAAATAATAATGAACTCATCACCACCAATGCGCGCGACGGTATCGGTTTCGCGAATTTCAGCTTTAATACGGAGCGCTGTAGCCTGCAATACCAGGTCACCGAATTCATGGCCATGCTCATCGTTAATGGCTTTAAATCCATCGAGGTCCAGGAACATGACTGCTGACATGTGTCCCCTGCGACGCGCCTCGGCGAGCGACTGATCAAGCCGGTCCTTGCAAAGACGCAGACTCGGTAGTCCGGTTAAGGCGTCATGATTCGCCAGGAAGTGGAGCTCGGCAGCGATTTTTTCACGTTCCTTTATCTCGCCTTCGAGTTGTTTTACCGTGTCGGCGAGTTTACGGGTCCGGGTCTTTACCATCGCCTCGAGCGAATCACGGGCTTCGCGCAAACTCCGTTCGGTCTGGGTTTGCTGGGTGATATCCTGTACCACCCCAATCGACTGAACCACATCGCCGCTTGCAGACCGTAACGCGGTGCCCTGCTCGCGCACCCAGCGCATTTCGCCGTCGGACCGGTGTATCCGGTATTCCACGCTGTAATTCTGGCCGTCCTCTTCATGCCGACTGTATGTTTCCATCAGATTTTCCTGGTCTTCAGGGTAAACGTCCTCGATATAATCTGCCCGCGAAGAGACCATGCTCTGGTATTCATCAACCGTGGCGCCGTGAATTCTGGCGAGCCCCTCGCTGAGGTCGGCATAGGTTGCGGTGATCGGATCATAGGTAAAATGACCGATATCGGTAATCGCCTCGACCTGCTGCGCGATGGCATCGCGGTTTTCAAGCATTTGCTCGTAGATCCTACGTTCGGTAATGTCCTGCAACAGGCAAAACGAGGAACTTATTTTGCCGTTATCACCCTTTTCAACCATGCCAATTTCATAGATGAACCTGACCTCGCCATCGTTACGCAAAATCCGATACTCGATATCGTGCGCACCGGCATTTCCCTGTGAATTATAGGATTGGGTATATAGCGCTCTGTCCTCCGGATGCACGGTATTTAGCATCAGATCCCAGGCATTTTGCGACTGCATTATCTCGGCGACGGTCTGGTCGAATATACCTGCATAGCCGTTGGAGCAGGATTTAAGAGATCCGGTTTCGTAATCCCACTCGCAGTGCCCGATATGCGCCACCTGCTCGGTCGCATCGAGAAACAGTTCCTGATGGCGCAGTCTTTCGACTTCAGCTTCGAGTTCAGAAGTATCCGGGTAATTCTTCGTTTCTGCGGGCAGGCTTAGATCGTTCATGTTTTAGCTAAATCGAATTTATACGTTTAAAACTAAAGACTCACGGATCCTACGAATCCGAAACTGTTCTTGCCTTTACGCTTGATTTCGTACATGGCCTTGTCAGCCGCCCGAATTAATTTTTCAGCGGTGGTGCCATGTTCGGGATAAAGTGAAATGCCGATACTCGCGGTTATCGTGACTTCAACGTCTTTGATTTTAAGGGGTTTCGCAACCTGCTCGATCACGGTTGCCGCGATTCTTTCGGCGATCGCCGTTTCCGGCAAGCTGGACAGGATGATTACAAATTCATCTCCACCGATTCGCGCGACCGTATCCGTTTCGCGAATTTCTGACTTGATACGCTCCGCTGTCGTCTTCAATACCATGTCCCCGAAATCATGGCCGTATTGATCGTTAATTTCCTTGAATCCATCCAGGTCCACGAACATGACCGCCGAGGTTTGGCGATTACGGCGCGCTTCTGCGAGGGACTGGTCGAGACGATCCTTGCACAGGCGCAAACTCGGCAGCCCGGTGAGGGCATCGTGGTTGGCCAAAAAGTCCAGTTCGGCCGCAATTTTTTCGCGTTCTTCAATTTCGACCTGTAGCTGCTTGACGGTATTCGCCAGCTCGCGGGTGCGTTCAACGACCTGCTGTTCGAGCGAATCCCTGGCACTTATGATTTCCTGCTCGGACTGTTTCTGCCGGGTGATATCCTGCAGCACACCGATCGATTGCTCCGGTATACCATGTGTCATCAGGTAAGCCCGGCCTACCTCACGCACCCAGCGCAACTCTCCGTCGCCACGCTTGAGACGGAATTCCACCTGCCATTCACCCCCCTCGGAAAGAAACTTGTCGTAAGCCTTTTGTACCCGGGCAAGATCATCGGCATGTATGATTTCGCTGGCACCCTCCGTTGGCACAAGCCTGGTGACAATCTGCTCGCCGTCCATACCGTAGATACGAGCCAGGCCCGGACTAACGAAGAGGTACTTTTGCTTGATTTCATCGTAGATAAAGTGTCCGATCTCGGTGATGGCCTCGGCCTGGTTAGCCAGCGCATCCTTGTACAGCAGTTCCTGTTCGCGTGCGACGCGCTCGGTGATATCCTGAATCACACCGAGTGTCTGCTGCACCCCCCCATTACTAAATTGCTTGGCCCGGGTCAGTTCGCGCACCCAGCGGATTGAACCATCGGCGCGCTTGATGCGAAATTCCAGTGCGCAATCCTGCCCTGTCTCTATGTAGTGGCGATATTCGTCGGCCACGCGCTGGCGATCCTCGCTAACGATATCTGCAAGATCGTCTTCGACGCTGCGCATTTTCTCCTGGTAAGCCTCGGCCGTGGTTCCGAAAATGCGCGCGCAGCCATCACTGATGTAGACATAGCGCTCCTTGTCCTCGTCGTAGATAAAATGACCGATGTCAGTGATGGCCTCGGTCTGGCTTGAGAGTTCATCGCGATACTCCAGGTCACGTTCGTACCTGACCTGATCAGAGATGTCCTGCACAATCCCGAAACTACCGTGCTCATTCCCATCATCGTCAGTTACGATGACTGCAAACTCGCGGATATGCTTTATCGCGCCATTATCCAGTACGATGCGATAGCGGGCATCCAGTATCTTTTTATCCCGTAATGTCTCCCAGGAATGCCGATAATGTTCCTCGTCATCGGGATGGATTTGCTGCACTGTTTTTTCCCAACTATCCTGATGGGCCAGCGCCTCTTCGATGCTCATGCCGTAGAGGTTTGCATACTCCTTCGAACAGGATTCAAGCCGATCGAGTTGATAGTTCCACTCGTAGTGACCAATCTTTGCCGCCTGCTCGGTTGCGTCAAACAGGCTTTCACGACGCCTCAGCTTTCCCAGTTCGACCTCGAGCTCTTCCCGGGTCAGACTAGAAAACTCTGATGTTGGTGCTTGCTGTGCCTGCGCTACCGCTAACACATCTATGGTCGGCATTTAGTACCCGGTTAAATTTCGTTTCGTATAAGCATCAAGTATAGGAGTGATACCCTGTTTTTCCATGCGCCGGGCGCTCCACCGCGTTTACACCAGAGTGGTAAAAAATCTGCGCTGTAGCATAATTCAACCTGGCATCGGTAACCGGCAACCAGGCTATGAATCATCCGGCAGCGAATGTTCCCCCCAGGGAAACCCTGATCGAGCGACTGCGCACAATCCTGGGTGACCGGGTCAGCACCAGCAGTTCGGTACTTGAACAGCATGGTCATGGTGAATCCTGGCACCCTGTACAGAAGCCCGATGCGGTCTGTTTCGTGCAAAGTACCGAGGAAGTCGCCACTGTCGTCAAGCTCTGCGCAGAGACCGCAACACCGGTGATCGCGTTTGGCACCGGCACGTCGCTCGAGGGCCAGGTGCAGGCCGTAAAGGGCGGTATTTGCATCGATCTCTCGCAGATGAATCAAGTCCTCGAAGTCGGAAACGAGGATATGGACTGCCGCGTGCAGGCCGGCGTCACGCGCCGTCAACTCAACCAGTACCTGCGCGATACCGGGTTGTTCTTCCCGATCGATCCCGGTGCCGATACCTCGATCGGCGGCATGGCGGCAACACGGGCTTCCGGAACCAACGCGGTACGCTACGGTACCATGCGTGAAAACGTGCTCGGTTTGACCGTGGTTACCGCTAGCGGCGAGATCATAAGAACCGGAACGCGCGCGCGTAAATCCGCGGCCGGCTATGACCTGACGCGCCTCTTCGTCGGCTCCGAGGGTACGCTCGGCGTTATTACGGAGGTTAGCCTGCGACTCTATGGCCTGGCGGAAGCCATTTCGGCCGCCATCGTCAATTTCCCCGACGTACGTTCGGCGGCGGAAGCGACGATTCAGACCATCCAGATGGGCATTCCGATGGCGCGCATCGAAATTGTCGACAGCGCTTACATCAGGGCGATCAACGCCTACAGTAAAACAGATTACCCGGAACTCGATACACTGTTCCTCGAATTTCATGGCACCCGTGCGGGCGTCGCCGAGCAGGTACAAATGTTTAACGAAATTTCACAGGACTTCGGTGCGACCGGCTTTCAATGGGCGGAGCAAGAGGAAGATCGTCATCGACTCTGGCGCGCACGACATGACGCCTACTATGCAGGTCTCGCGGTATACCCGGGCTATCAGGGTTACGTTACCGATATCTGTGTGCCGATTTCAAGGCTTGCAGACTGTATCGCCGAGACCCAGGCGGACATCGCATCCTCCGGGTTGTTCGCGCCGATCATCGGTCATGTCGGCGATGGAAACTTTCACTCCACCATGTTCATCGATCCGGACGATGACACCATGCTGGCCAAAGCGCTCGAACTCGACCATCGCATGGTGCAGCGTGCGCTGGCCATGGGTGGCACCTGTACCGGCGAGCACGGCATCGGTATCGGTAAGCTCAAACACATGCGCAACGAGCACGGTGACGGCGCGGTGGATGCTATGAAAGCGATCAAGGCGGCACTGGATCCACAAAACATCATGAACCCCGGCAAGATTGTCGATTGCTAGCGAGTCTCGATCGCCTGGTTCTCGACGTATTGCTGCAGCTGCGGGTAAAACTCAAAAAAACCATCGCGTATCGATTCATGGTTGCGCTGCAAATCCTCGATTGCATTGTCAAACTGGTTGGCAAAACGGATGCGCCCCGCGACCCGATCAAGTGCCTCGGCAACGGCGTCAAGATCGCGGTAGGAACCAAACCAGTCATAGTCAATCATGCGCAGGGTTACCCGCCGCATGTTTTCAGCAGGCATCAATGCCTGGCCGTTCGACATGTGCCGATAGAAACTGGCGATCAGATCCTCCAGATTCCGGGCTTCGAATTTTTTCCAATGGATTATCAGCAGGTGATCGAAATAGATATCCAGCGCGATGCCGGCAAAGCGGCGGCGATCGGGGCTGAATCCCTGCTTCATTTCTCTGATCAGTGGATGTGTATCGGTAAAACGATCGACCGCACGGTGATTATTCAAACCCGCCCTGACCGCCCCGGGCAGTAATTCCGGGTCGATTCCGCGCGCAAAATCACCAAGCAGATTACCGATCGTGGATTCAACCGTCGGCTGTGCTAACACCAGGTGCGCAAAGTGATTCATGAGCGCTACTATAAATCAAAAACTTGCATGGCGGCGATCAGGAAAAATGTATTGCTAGGACCAGTTTCCTGCGCTTTAATCTCCTATTACCCCAGATCAACAGGAACGAATCATGTCCATTTCCGCCGTCGGTACCCGTTCTGTAACCCCCGAAAGCGATCCGCATTACGAAGATCGGGTCAATCTCGCCGCAGTCTTTCGCATGACCGCCAGGCTCGACATGCATGAGTCGGTTGCCAATCATTTCAGCTACGCGGTATCAGAAGACGGCAGCCAATTCCTGGTGAATCCACTGGGACGTCATTTTTCCAATATCCGCGCCAGCGAACTGTTAATGCTCGACGCCAATGATGGCTCAACCATGGACAAACCCAACGCACCCGATCCGACTGCCTGGGCGATTCATGGTGCAATGCATCGCAACGTACCACAGGCTCGCTGCGTACTGCATGTGCATTCGAAGTACGCCACCGTGCTGGCATCGATACAGCAGCACGGCCTGCCCCCGATCGACCAGAACACGATGCGCTTTTTCAACCGGGTATCGGTTGACGACGGATTTGACGGTATGGGGCTCGGCGATGAAGCCGAGCGTTTGACCACTACCCTGGGCGATAACCGGGTATTAATCATGGGTAATCACGGCGTAATGACGGTCGGCGAGACCATCGCGATCGCATTCGACGAGCTCTACTATTTCGAACGTGCCTGCTGCAATTATATTACCGCGTTAATGACCGGCAAACCGTTGCGCGTTGTCAGCGATGAAGTGGCCGAGAAAACGGCAGGTCAGTGGGATGACTATATAAACCATTCCCGTTATGCCGAGGCCCACCTGCAGGAAGTACGCGCCATCCTCGATCGCGAAGAACCCGATTACAAACTGTAACCAGCGGTGACCAGGTCACGAACAAGCCGACGCCCACCAACGCGGCCTCGTCGGGCGTTGTCATCGACAACGTGATCGAGTGACCGCTGCACCAGGGTCGCTTCGCCGTGCGCACCGGCAAGGCGCTAAGCGCCCCGGTTTGCATCGACCTGGAAACCTTCCCGGTGCAAATCCATGATGGCGCCATCTACATCCAAATCCCCACCTGGCAATCTTTCCCGGTCAAGCGGGTATCTTTCAGAACGCCGCCACGGGAAATATCCCGCAAAAGACGCTCCCAACCGGCGCAGGCGCCGGTTGGTCCATCCATGGAATCGCTTGGAGCTCGGCATCCATGCCTCGCTACACTTTTGCAGGATATTTCCCGTGGCGACTAAACACAAATGAGACAATCGAAGGAAAAACTCATGATGGTTCGAATGTCCGCCGCGTTCGCATCGATTTTGTGGGCTTATTGCCAATGGGAGAGTTCGTGATAGCTGTCTTTGTAGTTCTGGTTGACGGGATCGAGTTCGAGCGCGCGGTTGATCGCGCCGATGGCAGCTTCGTGTCGGCCCTGCTGGGCCAGCGCATAGGCGAGATTGTTCCAGACATCCGCCTTTTCCGGGTCGATTTGCAGCGCCGCGCGATAAGCCGATTCGGCCTCGGCAAATTCCCCCAACGCGTAGGCGGAATTACCCAGGCCGCTGTGGGCCACCAGGTTTTCGGGCCAGCGCCGTAGCGCCGTGGTATAGGCACGATGGGCAGTGTTTATTCGGCCTACCTGCTCCAGGCCGATAACGGCTTCGAGGTAAGCACTGGCGCTGACCGTCTGCGGAATCGAATCTGCCGGCACAATCGCGAGCGCCCAATGACCTGCCCGCTGCCAGGTTTTTTCAAACAGTGCAAAGGAACGGGTCACCCGGGGCTTGAGGCCGGAACGCATAATCATAATGCGTTGATCAAAGTCGTAGCCGACGACTACCTCGTAGTGCCACACTGGAACCAGATCCAGACCAAGGTTCTGCAACACGAAAACCGGATTGCCGGCGGCGATCTCACGTAACAGGGATTCGAGAGTGCCATCGAGCTGAACCGGTAGTAATTCAAATTGCCGCGTTGCCGCGATTACCTCGGCCTGCAAGCTGCCCTTTAGTTCGGGTACATAAATAAGCGGTACTATCTGCTCGGGTTCTACCGCGGTGCCCCGATAGGAGATGATGCTGGCCAGCGATGCGGGCCCGCAGTGATACTCCTGCTGGGGGAAAAACGGGACTTCGGTCAGTTCGGCTCGGGGAGGAATATCCGGGGGATTATCCAGCAGCGACCGGGTTTGCGGAGAGGTCGCACAGCCGCCGAGGAAAGCCAGTAAAACCAGCGTGCACGTAATCGCGCGTGCACGCCTGTTAGCAAATTTCAACTACTCGGAGGCAGGCCAGTTGGGGACGATATCGGTGTACCCCATCAGTTCAGTAATGACCAGAATCAGGATGACAATTACCAGTGCGTCTGCACCCCCCGCGGGGGCCTCGTCAATGCGTTGGTGAATTTTTATCACCTGCGCATCGGTCATTGACGCGACGCGAGTCTCGGCATCCATGGCTTCGACACCGCCGAGAACCAGCTGCTGCTCAATCCAGTCCCGTTTCGCGGCAATACTACCGAGATCGACAGACAACAGGCTGTCTTGCAATTGTGCGGTACCAACCATTCCTGCCTGACCCGGTAAACTCACCGCCAGGGCAGTAAAAGCTACCAGCAAGCAGCGCATAAACTTCGATTTCAGCATGGTGTTCTCCTCAGTTTTGATGGGCTTGGTTAACCCGAATAGTATAGCCTAGTTTTGATCAAGCGAGTTTCGCGCCATTCGGTACCTCGCGGTCGGGGTGCGCCAGCACTACGGCGCCATCCTCGCGGTGAAATCCGGTGACGAGACATTCCGAGCGCATCGGTCCAATTTGTTTCGGCGGGAAATTCACGACGGCGATTACCTGGCGCCCGACCAGGTCCTCCTTCTGGTAAATATCGGTAATCTGGGCGCTCGATTTTCGCAGCCCGAGTGCATCACCAAAATCAATTTTCAAACGGTAAGCGGGCTTGCGCGCCTCGGGAAAATCCTCGACCTCGATGACGGTACCAACCCGTAACTCGACCTTTTCAAAATCACTCCAGTCAATGGTATTCAATGTATATTTCCTCAGGAAAATTCAACACGAATCGCGTCACTGTGCTCGCCAATAGCTGGCACTTTGCGCGGTTTCTCGGTGCGGTCGGATCGCAGTGCCGCGACCGCGACCACCTGCGCGTCTCCACTTGGGGTATCAACCGTATTGCGACGCAGTTGGGGATGGGTGGACAGGCCTGCAATATCGTTTATTCGGCCATAGGCGATGGCGGCCTCGCGCAGGCGCACAGCCACTGCAGCCTGGTCGAGCTGTGCAAACACATCGCCGATAAGTTGGTCGACGTATTGGCGGTTATCGACACGCACATGGTTGGACTCGAGCCTGGCGTCATCAACCAGGCTGGCATCACCCAGCACCTGCGTACAGAAGTTTTTCCACTCGCGTTCATTCTGGATCGCAATGACTATATCGACACCATCGCGACAGCGGTAAGCGCCGTAAGGCGAAATCGTCGCGTGATTGATGCCGACGCGTGGCTGAATTTTGCCGGTGTAATCATAGTTTAACAGGGGTACCGCCAGCCACTCGGCCATGCTATCGAACAACGAGACCTTGATAACACAACCGCTACCGCTATGCTCACGTTCAATCAGGGCTTCAAGAATCGCGGCATAAGCCTGCTGTCCGCAATTGATATCGCAGGCCGACACGCCGATTCGGCCCGGTGCATCCGGGGTTCCGGTGATCGAGGCCATCCCGGATTCGCACTGCACCAGTAAATCGTAGGCTTTCATGGTGCTGTATTCGCCCTGGTCCCCGTAGCCCGAAATATCGCAACAAACTAATCGTGGATATCGTTCCAGCAGGCCCTTGCTGCTAAGGCCGGCACGCTCGGCCGCCCCGGGAGCCAGGTTTTGGATAAACACGTCAGCACGAGCGAGTATCCGATGCAGCAGCTCGACATCGGCAGTCGCCTTGATGTCCATCACGAGGGACTCTTTTCCCTGGTTTAACCAGACAAAATAAGCCGACTCGCCGTGCACTACGCTGTCGTAAGCGCGCGCAAAATCACCTTCTTCGCGTTCAATTTTTATCACCCGCGCCCCGGCATGCGCGAGCCGGTTGGAACAAAAGGGCGCCGCCACCGCCTGTTCCAGCGAGACCACAAGAATATCCTTCAAGTTCAGCATGCCGTTATGGATCGCCTAGAAGGATTTGGGCAGGCCGAGTACATGCGTCGCAATATTCGACAGGATCAGGTTGGTCGATATCGGCGCAACCTGGTAAAGCCGGGTCTCCCGAAACTTGCGTTCGACATCGTACTCGACCGTGAAGCCATAACCACCATGAGTTTGCAGGCACATGTCTGCGGCAGCCCACGAGGCATCGGCAGCCAGCAGCTTTGACATGTTGGCCTCCGAACCGCAAGACTCACCGGCATCAAACATGCGACAGGCCTTGTCGACCATCAATGCCGCGGCTTCGGTTTGTACGTGGGCACGAGCAATCGGAAACTGGATACCCTGGTTCTTGCCGATTGAAGCACCAAAGACTTCGCGGTCGCGGGCGTAACGGGTGGCACGGTCGATGAACCAGCGGGCGTCACCGATACATTCAGCGGCAATCAGGATTCGCTCTGCATTCATGCCATCGAGAATATAGCTGAAACCTTTGCCTTCCTCGCCGACGAGATTTTCCGCCGGCACCCGTAACTTGTCGAAAAAGAGTTCGGTGGTCGCATGATTTAGCATGGTTTCGAGAGGTTGCACCGTTAAACCGTTACCCACTGCTTCACGCAGATCAACCAGCAACACCGACATACCCTGGGTCGGTTTTTCGACTTCATCACGGGCCGTGGTGCGCACCAGCAGCAACAGTAAATCGGAATGCTCGACGCGTGATATAAACACCTTTTGCCCACTAACGACATAGTGGTCACCATCGAGATGCGCGCGCGTTTTGATACGCGTGGTATCGGTTCCGCTGGAGGGCTCGGTTACACCGAAGGCCTGCAGCCGCAGCGCGCCCGTCGCGATTTCGGGCAGGTACCTCTGTTTCTGGACGTCACTGCCGTGACGCAGCAGCGTGCCCATGATATACATCTGGGCGTGGCAGGCGGCGCCGTTGGCCCCGCTACGCTGGATCTCCTCGAGTACGGCACAGGCAGCCGCCAGGTCCATACCGGCACCCTGGTAGGCTTCCGGTATCAGTACTGACAGGTAACCCGCGTCGGTAAGGGCCTGCACGAATTCGGTTGGATAGGCCTTGTCGCGATCCTTTTCGCGCCAGTATTCATCGGGATACTCAGCGCAAAGGCGCGTGACCGCGGCCCGTACTTCGGGATGTGACTGTTGTTCTGGCATCTGGCCTCACCTGGTTAATAATTGTCGGCCCGGCTGACGTTGTTCAAGCCGCGATGATATTGTGCTCGGGGCCGTAGGGGAAGCCGGTTATATTATCCGCACCGTCCCCGGTAACCACGAGGATATCGTGTTCGCGGTAGCCACCGGCTCCGGGTACACCCAGTGGCAACGTCAGCATCGGCTCGATCGAGACCACCATTCCAGGCTCCAGTACCGTATCGATGTCTTCACGCAGTTCAAGCCCTGCCTCGCGACCATAATAATGTGACAGTACACCGAAAGAATGTCCGTAACCAAAAGAGCGATACTGCAGCAAATCTTTTTCCTCGAACAAGCGATTAATTTCGGCACAAATGCCCGAGCAGGTCGCACCCGGCCTGATCAGCGATAACCCGAGCTCGTGTGCCTCGACGTTGGCCTGCCATATCTTGAGCGATGCGGCATCGGGTTCACCGAGAAACAACGTGCGTTCGAGGGCGGTGTAATATCCCGATATCATCGGGAAAGTGTTCAGGCTCAGAATATCGCCCGCTTCAAGCTTCGCCGTGGTCACGGGATTATGCGCACCATCGGTATTGAACCCGGCCTGGAACCAGACCCAGGTATCCCGCAGCTCACTGTCCGGGTAAGCGCGAGAAATTTCAAGCTCCATCGCATCCCGACCAGCCATTGCCACATCGATTTCACGGGTGCCGACCCTGATTGCATCGCGGATCGCCTCACCGCCAACATCGGCGGTTCGGGCACCGCCCCTGATGAGCTCGATTTCTTCAGCCGATTTAATCATGCGCAAACCCATGATCTGCTGGTTCAAATCGACGACATCGATATCGCCCAGCATGTCGGTCATCAACTGGCGAGTTGCCAGTGTCATGTGATCTCCCTCGATACCGATGCGTTTGCTGTGGGGAATGATCGATTTTACGGCACGCCAGTAATTATTGCGCTTCCAGTCGGTGTAGATCAGGTTTTCCGCGTAGCAGCGCCGCCACGGCTGGCCACCATCGATATTGGCCGAGACGGTAACGCAGCGCTCGGCAGTGACGACACAGGCGTAGGGGCGGCCGAAAGAACAGTAGAGAAAGCCCGAGTAGTAAGCAATGTTGTGCATCGAGGTCAGTAGCATGGCATCGACCCCGGAACTGGCCATCAGCTGGCGCAGACTGCCGAGGCGATTTTCATACTCGGTGTCAGTAAAAGGCAGGGTGGCCTTGGAACCGTTTTGCAGTTCGAAGAACTCGGGACGTGGGATTTGAGACATCGCAATCACTCCGAAATCATCCGGGCGTACAGGACCAGATTACCCGCTATATCGGCATCGACGCCATCGCTACCAGCGGGCAGCGATTTTAGCCATCGCGCCGATGCCAGGCAAGATATAATTAATCCTTCGAACGCGAGCTAAAGATATCAAACCATGACAAATCCCGAACACAAGATCAGGCCCGTCACCGAATCGGACCGACTTCAATGGGACCCGCTATGGCAGGGCTACCTCCGGTTTTACCAGTCGAGCCTGGCGGATGAAGTCACGGACCTGCTGTGGCAGCGCATCATCGACCCGGCGCACGATATTCAGTGCCTTGTGGCCGCAAATGAAAAAGGTGATCTTGTCGGACTGGTGCATTTTTTCCCGCATCCACATACCTGGTATGCAAACCCGGTCTGTTATCTCAATGACCTGTTCGTGCTGCCGGCTATTCGTGGCGCAGGTATTGGCAAAAAGCTGATCGACGCCGTGGTAGATGTAGCGAAACAACAGCAGTGGAACGAGGTTTACTGGCACACACAGAACCATAACGCAGTCGCGAGAGGCCTCTACGACAAGATAACGGGTGGCACTGATGGATTTGTCAACTACACCATAGATGTAGCCCGACTGGCTGCTCGATAACCAGACGAAAGCGTCGTAAGTCAGGAGTTGATTCGTTGACAAAGCTATTTATTGCTTGCCGAAGCATGTCGTTTATGCACTCTGGCAAGTCGTTTAACGGTTGACTGCGGCCAATACATTCTGTTTAAACTTAAAACACGCATTGAACACCCCTACTTGCCGGCAATTTCACTGGCACAGGGTGGCTGACACCGGGTATTCTCTGCACAGACCCAACCAACTCAACGCTTATGCATTATTCAGGATTCAGCCTGCTCAAACAGGCACTCACCGGAAACCGCGGCTGGACCAGGACGTGGCGCAACCTCGAGCCGAGGAAACGCTATGACGTCGTCATCATCGGCGGTGGCGGTCACGGTTTGGCCACGGCCTATTACCTCGCAAAAATGCACGGCATAACCGACGTCGCGGTTCTGGAGAAAGGTTACATCGGTAGTGGCAACACGGGTCGCAATACCACCATTGTGCGCTCCAACTACATGCTTAACCCGAACGCACAGTTCTACGAGCACTCAATGAAATTGTGGGAAGGACTAAGCCAGGACCTGAACTACAATGTGATGTTCAGCCAGCGGGGTGTGTTAAACCTGATTCATAACGATGCCCAGCGCGACGCTTTCGCACGTCGCGGTAACTCGTTACGATTGAACGGCATCGATGCCGTCATGCATGATCTGGAAGGCGTCAAGAAACTGATGCCACATCTCGATTTCTCGAAAAATACGCGTTTCCCGGTTCAAGGCGGACTGGCACAGCCGCGCGGTGGTACTGCGCGTCACGATGCGGTCGCCTGGGGTTACGCGCGTGCGGCTGATCGCCTCGGGGTTGAAATATTTCAAAAGTGTGAAGTTACCGCCATCAAACGTAAAGGTGACAAGATCATCACTGTTGAAACGACGCGCGGTCCAATTGAAGCGGGCCAGGTCGGCGTTGCGGTTGCGGGTAACTCGAGCCGTTTGTTTAATATGGTCGGCATGAATCTGCCGATTGAATCACATGTACTGCAGGCCTTTGTTACCGAGGGCATCAAGCCGTTGGTAGACACCGTATGCACCTTCGGTGCGGGCCACTTTTATATCAGCCAGTCGGACAAGGGCGGCCTGGTTTTCGGCGGTGATCTCGACGGCTGGAACACCTATGCGCAACGCGGCAACCTGCCGACCTTCAATCACGTGGTCGCCGGTGGCGTGACGATGATGCCCTGCCTTGCACGCCTGCGTGTATTACGCCAATGGGGTGGCGTTATGGATATGTCGATGGATGGCTCGCCGATCATCGGCAAAACCCCGATAGATAATCTCTACCTGAACGGGGGTTGGTGTTACGGTGGTTTCAAAGCCACACCGGCCTCGGGCTGGGTGTTTGCGCACACCATAGCGCACGACAAGCCGCATGCGCTGAACGCGGAGTTTACGCTGGAGCGTTTTCGTGAAGGTAACCTGATCGACGAAAAAGGCGTGGGCGCCTCACCTAAATCACACTAGGGGGTATTGATATGCTGAGAATCGATTGCCCCTGGTGCGGGGTACGCAACGAAGACGAGTTTTCCTATGATGGCGATGCAACGGTCAAACGGCCCGCAGATAACGCCCCCGGGGACGACTGGTATCACTACGTTTATACGCGTAAGAACCCGGCCGGCCCACATCGCGAATACTGGCACCATGTGAATGGCTGCCGCGCCTGGCTCGTGGTAGAGCGCGATACCGTCACGCACGAGATTTTCAGTGTCGCACCGGCCTCACCCCACCTCCCGGTCCCCGGCAAGGAGTCCTGATCGATATGAGCCAGCAATTCCGTACCAGCAGCGGTGGGCAAATCGATCGCGGTCGTACGCTCAGCTTTACCTTTGATGGTAAATCGTATCAGGGCTACGAGGGTGACACTCTAGCGTCGGCGCTACTAGCCAACGGCGTGCGCCTGGTGGGACGCAGTTTCAAGTACCACCGGCCACGCGGAATCCAGACTGCTGGCTCGGAAGAGCCCAACGCGATCGTCGAGTTGCGCACCGGCCCGCGCAAAGAGCCAAATACCCGCGCAACGACAATCGAGTTGTATGAGGGCCTGGTTGCCAACAGCCAGAACCGCTGGCCTTCGCTGAGCTTCGACGTGATGTCGATCAACAACCTGTTTTCTCCATTGTTGTCGGCCGGCTTTTACTACAAAACCTTTATGTGGCCGGCTTCATTCTGGACCAATGTCTACGAACATGTAATCCGCCGTGCGGCTGGTCTCGGTACCGCGCCAACCGACCCGGACCCTGATTTTTACGAGCAGTGTCATGAACACTGTGATGTGCTGGTGGTCGGCGCAGGACCCGCCGGGTTATCGGCCGCGCTGGCCGCGGCCCGGGCTGATGCTCGGGTCATTCTGGTGGACGAACACCCGAGGGTGGGCGGATCGCTCAACGACGAAAACGTTTCCATCAACGGCAAACCCGGCAGCGACTGGGCACTTGAAGTTTATGAAATACTTCAGCAAATGGAGAATGTGCACGTTTTCACGCGCACAACCCTGTTCGGTTACTACGACCATAACGTGGTCGCGGCGATCGAAAAGGTCAGTGACCATGTGCCGGTCCCGCACAAGGGTCACCCGCGCCAGCGTATGTGGACTTTTTACCCGGGTCGGGTAGTCCTGGCAACCGGCGCAACCGAGCGACCACTGGTTTTTGGCAACAACGACAAGCCAGGCGTCATGCTCGCCTCGGCCGCGAGGGCTTATGTGAATCGCTATGGCGTCAAACCCGGCAGGCGCGCCGTGATTACGACCAACAATAATGATGCCTACCGTACCGCGATCGACTTGCATCATGCCGGGATTAGCGTTGCCGCGGTTGTCGATTCACGCCGGCACCCCGACGCGCCCCTGGCAGCAGAACTCGAAAAACTCTCGATCCGCCTGCTGACCGGCAGCACCGTCGGTTCAGCCGAGGGTGGTCGACACGTCACCCATGCCCAGATTGTCACTACCCTCGGAGACACGCTTGAACCCGAACGTATTGACTGTGACCTGATAGCCTGCTCCGGCGGCTGGAATCCGAACGTCCATCTGCATAGCCAGTCCGGCGCAAAACCGGTTTACGATGATTCAATCTTGAGCTTTGTTCCCGGTAAATCATGCCAGGCAGAAGTATCGGCTGGCGCTGCTAATGGTAGTTTCAGCCTGCAGGAATGCCTCGCGCAAGGCACCACCGCGGGAACCGCCGCGGCCAGGCAGACGGGTTACCCGTCCAGAAAAATGCCGGCCGCGAAGACTGAACATGAGGGTGAATACGAAATCGAAGCTTTGTGGATTTCACCGACACCGTACAACAAAAACTACAAACAATTCGTCGATCAGCAAAACGACGTCAAGACCAGCGACGTGGTACAGGCCTCGCAGGAGGGTTTCGACTCGGTCGAGTTACTCAAGCGCTATACCACCCAGGGTATGGCGACCGACCAGGGCAAGACCAGTAACGTCAACGCGTTGGCAATACTTGCCTGTCAACGTGGTGAACCCTTACCTGAAGTTGGTATTACTACCTTTCGACCACCCTACGTGCCCGTCGCGATGGGGGTTTTTGCCGGGCACACCGTCGGTTCTGATTTCATGCCGGTACGGCGTACCGCCATTCATGACTGGAATACCAAGCAGGGTGCTGTCTTTGTCGAAGCCGGCCTGTGGCTGCGCGCACGTTATTATCCGCAAATGCCGGGCGATACGATGAATGATTGCTACATTCGTGAAACCGAGGCAACCCGTAATAATGTCGCGATCGTCGACGTGACCTCGCTCGGCAAGATCGACATCCAGGGACCCGACGCATCCGAATTTTTAAATCGGCTTTATATTAACAACTGGCTCAAGCTACCCGTGGGCAAGGTACGCTATGGCGCGATGCTGCGCGAAGACGGAATGGTTTTTGACGATGGTACGACTTCGCGCCTCGGCGAGCATCACTTCTTCATGACCACCACGACGGCCAATGCTGCATCCGTGCTGGCGCACATGGAGCAGTATCACCAGATCGAATGGCCGGAGCTCGACGTCGTGTTTTGCTCGGTAACCGAGCAATGGACCGGAATCGCGGTCGCGGGACCCAACAGCCGTAAACTGCTGGAACAGGTAATCGATATCGACATCAGCAACGAGGCCTTCCCCTTCATGAGCGTCAGCGAATGCATGATGAAGAATATTCCCGGGCGCCTTTTCAGGATTTCGTTTTCAGGTGAACTGGCCTATGAAATCAACGTGCCCGCCGACTATGGCGAGCAGGCATGGCTCGATCTGCTCGAAGCCGGCAAGGAGCTGGGTGTCTCGGTTTACGGTACTGAGGCGCTCGGTGCCATGCGTATCGAGAAGGGCCATGTGGCGGGCTCCGAACTCGACGGTCGCACCACTGCGAAAGACCTGGGTCTTGAAGGCATGGCCAACCGGCAAAAACATTTCATCGGCAAGCACAACTCCGAGCGACCGGCCCTGGTTGGAGAAGGGCGTTTGCAGGTGGTAGGACTCAAGTCACTGGTACCGGACAGGAACCTGCGCATCGGTGCGCACCTGGTCGACCCAAAGGCCAAGCTGGAGACCGTGAGCCAGTCACAAGGTCATGTGACCGCGACAACCTACAGCCCGCAGCTTGGCTGCGGTATCGCGCTTGGTCTGCTGCGGGATGGTGCATCAAGACACGGTGAACAAATCGAGGCAGTCTTTCCGCTCGATGACGAAACGCTCAGCGTCGAGGTCTGCCACCCGATATTCATCGATCCCGAGGGAGAACTCGTTCGTGCCTGATCAACAAGACTTGCCTCGACGCGTTTCGCCATTGTTGCCGGCGGAAGGTGATTTTATTATCGACTACAAGAATGTACGCCTGGCTGAACGCAAGTCGTTGACCGCGATCCAGGTGCTGGCCTTCAACGGCAGGTACGCGGAGGTCGCAGCGGCAGTCGGTTCGGCACTCGGCATCACGTGCTCGACCCGGCCCGGCATCGTCAATTCGGATGGTAAAACCCAGGTCTGCTGGAACGGGCCGAATAGCTGGATGATCGTGTGCAGTGACGCAGAAACCGGGCGCGCGCCCGGCGAATTGTTCAGGATACTACAGGATGGAGTAAGCGATCTCGGGGCAGTGATCGATCAGAGCCATGGCCGCTGTAGTTTGCGCCTGAGCGGTTCGCACGCACGCCAGGTGATGGTAAAAAACACGGCTATCGATCTACATCCACGCGCGTTCGGCCCGGGTCAATGCGCAATGACTTCAGTGGCGCACATGAATGCCACGATCGTCCAGGTTGACGATACCCCGACTTACGACCTGTTCGTGATACGCAGCCTGGCGCGTTCCTTTGCGCATTCCATCGAGCACGCCTGCCACGAATTCGCAAGCGAAGAGTAATCCGATTATCGGAGCGCTTTCAGGTTGGAAATCAACAGGTTTTGCTTGCGAATCATTTCCTCCTGGATCTGGTGCGCCAGGTCAAGTTCAGGACCGCAGCAGCTGGCCGCAGTCTTGAGCTGATTCTTGGTTGTCTTTTTGACTGTCTTTACCAGGAGTTGACTGACGATGTCTCTAACCTGCTCTTTTTCCGAATCTGACAGGTCATGGCTCGACAGTGCCGACAAAATCGACTCGGTGGTATGTTCGATAGAACTTTCAACTGACATAAGTTTTTCCCCATTTATTCAGAGCGCTTCGAGGCTCTGCTCAAGATCGTTGATCAAATCCTGACAATTTTCAATTCCAACTGACAGACGCAGCAGGTTCGGTGGTACCGAACTATGCGGACCTTCCACCGACGCGCGATGCTCGATCAGGCTTTCCACGCCTCCCAACGAAGTTGCAGGCACGAACAGGCGGGTACTGCCGGCAATTCGTTTTGCTGCCTTCACGCCCCCCTTGACCAGCAATGATAACATGCCACCGAAGCCGCGAGTCATCTGCCGTTTTGCGACCTCGTGCCCGGGATGGCTTTCGAGGCCGGGATACAGCACACGCTCCAGACGGGGATGGTCTTCAAAATGCTGCGCCAGGCGTAAAGCGCTCTGCGATGCCTTGTCGAAACGCAGGAACAGGGTGCGCATACTGCGTAACAGTAACCAGGCTTCAAAAGGTCCCAGCACCCCACCCGTCAGGGTTCTTACCAGCTTGATCTCTTCCCAGCGTTCGTTCCTTTTAGCGGTCACCAGGATGCCGGCCATTACGTCACTGTGACCGTTCAAGTACTTCGTTGCCGAGTGAAATACGATATCGGCGCCGTGCTCGAGCGCGCGGGTTGTCACTGGCGACGCAACCGTTCCATCAACCGCTAAAATTGCGCCGGCATCGTGTGCGATCTCTGCTGCAGCGGCGATATCAATCACCTCCCAGGTTGGATTAACCGGTGATTCAATCCATACCACCGTTGTTTTCCCGGGCTGAACCGAGCGTTTCAGATTCTCGATATCACCGGCGTCGAACAAGGTCAGACCGATCGAGCGCTTTTCCGAAATTCGACGTAACCAGTCCTGCGAACCGTGGTACATGATTCTCGGCGCCACCACGTGCTCACCGGAATTCACGGTTTCGAAGAATGCACATACCGCCGCCATGCCCGATGCGAAGCAACTTGCTTCAGCACCACCATCGAGTTCGGCACAAACTTGTTCGAGCAGTTCCCAGGACGGGTTACCCGAACGGCTATAGCTAAACTTGCTTAGGTACTGGTACTCGGAATCCCTGGCATAGGTCGTTGAAAACTGCAGCGGCGGGCTGACTCCACCGGTTAACTCGTCAATATAGTGGCAGGCCTGTACGACGCGCGATTCGAGCGAATCTTGATTATCGTTATTCATGGGCTATGTTCTGCAAATATATGACTAAACTAGTAAAAAAATGATTTATCTTAACATCATTAATCCCTTATTCTTGCAATAGTTCTGCATCCTTGATTGAGATTCATTATGGCCGCATCACCGTATTCCATCGATAGCTCCAAGCGCAAAATCGATCCTTATAAAAATCCGGATGCCGCGTTAAAACCCGACGGCACCCCGGATGATAATGACCGGGTCGAAATCGGTCCCACCGCGCTCGCATTTGCCGAGTGGAAGACGCTTGGCCTGGAGATTCCGCACCTGGATACGATGCGCGAATTCCGGCTGCAACGCCTGATGCAGGAATTGCAGGCGCGTGACTATGGCGGCATCGTTTTATTCGATCCGCTTAATATTCGTTACGCCACCGACTCCACCAACATGCAGCTGTGGATCACGCACAATCCGGCGCGCGCCTGTTTCGTCTCGGCTGACGGTTACATCGTGTTGTTCGATTTCCACAGCTGTGAGCACCTTTCCGATCATTTACCGTTGGTCAGGGAGCGACGTCACGGCGCGTCGTTTTTTTACTTTGAATCAGCACAGCGTAGCGAAGAGCACGCACTGCATTTTGCCAGGAATATCGACGAGTTGATGCGCACCCATTCGGGTACAAATCGACGCTTGGCCGTCGATAAAATAGAGATTGCGGGCCTGCGTGCGCTCGAAAAAATCGGCTTCGAAGTATTCGAAGGCCAGGCGGTCACCGAGGAAGCTCGCGTTATTAAAGGTCCCGATGAAATCAAGGCGATGCGCTGTTCGATTGCAGCCTGCGAGGCCGCGATGTATGAAATGGAAGCTGCCTGTGAAGCGGGCAAGAGCGAAAATGAAATCTGGTCGGTGCTGCACGCAGGCAACATTAAACGCGGTGGCGAGTGGCTCGAAACGCGAATTTTTTCGTCCGGGCCGCGCACCAATCCCTGGTTTCAGGAGTCGGGGCCACGTATCGTCAGCGACGGCGAGCTGCTCGCGCTGGATACCGACATGGTCGGCACCTACGGCATTTGTTGCGACATCTCGCGCACCTGGCTGTGCGGTGATGTCGAACCAACAGAGGCACAAAAACGTATTTACCAGATCTCCTACGAGCACATCATGACTAACATGGATTTGCTCAAGCCGGGGGTAACGTTCAGCGAGATAACGCAAAAAGCGCATCGCTTACCCGACAACTGTATTCCGAATCGCTACGGGGTCGTGATGCACGGCGTCGGCCTGTGCGATGAATACCCGGCAATACGGTATCGCGAGGATTACGACGCCCACGGATATGATGGCGTGGTCGAACCTGGCATGGTGTTTTGCGTCGAGGTTTACGCCGGTGAAGTCGACGGCAAGGAGGGCGTCAAGCTCGAAGACCAGGTGCTGATCACCGAAGATGGTTACGAGAACCTGATCAAGTATCCTTTCGAAGAAAGACTGCTGAAATAATCGCTGGCTATTTACTGTCATCCCCGGCCAGTCTGTCATACCCCGCCAGGCTGTCATACCGCGGCTTGACCGCGGTATCCAGTGATATTAAGGATAAGTCAGGCATTGCTGGGTCCCGCCGCTCCGACGCATCGGATCAAGTCGCGGGACGACAGACTCTGTATGGCGTGCCGGCCAATTCGCAGGATGACGGGCGCTCGGGCTATTTACGCGGAGCGCTAAGCGGTCGGTTCGAGTAACGGTTCTGCGCCACCCAGTTCCTCCTTGCGATGGGCCATATAGGCCTGCAGTGCTTCCTCGATGGCCGGGTCTACCGGTGGTGGCTCAAATTCTTCGAGAATTTTTGGCCATAACTCGGTGGCGCGGGTGGTGGCATCTTTGGCACCGGCGATGACCCAGTTTTCACTGTTTTGCCAGTCGCTGATAAAGGGCTCGTAAAACGCGTGCTTGTAGCGTTCCATGGTGTGTGCGCAGCCAAAGAAATGACCGCCCGGTCCAACCTCGTGCATCGCTTCGAGCCCGGTCTCTGCCAGATCGATCTTGAGTGGCTCTAACATCTTGCTCATGTGCTGCAGCATTTCACAATCGATAACCAGTTTCTCGAAAGACGCAACCAGCCCCCCCTCGAGCCAGCCGGCAGTGTGATAGATCAGGTTACCGTGACCCATGACAGAGCCCCACAGGGCCATCTGGGTTTCGTATGTCGCCTGCGCATCAACCGCGTTCGACGCATTACAGGCGCTAGTGCGGTAAGGCAGCTTGTACCTCCGTGCCAGCTGGCCACCCGCGATATTGGCGAGCGCGTTTTCAGGCGTGCCAAAAGCCGGCGAGCCGGAACGCATATCGACATTGGAGGTAAAACCGCCGTAAACCACCGGGGTACCTGGATTGGTCAACTGCAGCAGCGCGATGCCGACCAGCGCTTCCGCATTCTGCTGTGCCAGCGCACCGGCCATCGTCGATGGTGTCATTGCGCCCATCAGGGTAAACGGGGTCACCGTCACCGGCTGACCGAACATCGCCATCTGCATTGAGCCATAGGCCATCGCATCGTCGAGCTTGCGCGGCGAATTCACGTTGATATTGGTCATCACGCTCGGATTGGTCTTCATTTCCTCCATGCTCAAGCCGCGCGCAATTGCGCTCATTTCGATCGCGTCGCGCGCGCGCCCGCCACCGATTCCGGTGGCAAAAAACGGCTTGTCGGAAAGTGTCAGGTTGATATAGGTCGTGTCCAGATGACGAGAATTTGCCGGCATATCGGTCGGTGCTGTCGCCTGGTTACCAAAGAAGGTCAGTACGTTGAAATACTGCCCGAAGCTTATCAGCTTCTTGTAATCCTCGTAGTTTCCGGCGCGGCGACCATTAATATTGTCGTGGACATTGGGGGTTCCCGACACCAGCCCGAAATTGATGACGTTACCGCCAACCAGCAGGGTTTGCTCCGGATTGCGCGAAACTACCTCGAAAGTCTCGGGTGCCAGGCCAACCGTTTCGAGTAACAGTTCCCGGTCCACGCGCACCACGCCCTGCTCATCGACGCTTGCGCCAGCCTTGCGAAACAATTCCAGGGCCTGCTCACCCAGCACCTCGATGCCTTCTTCCTCGACGATACGCAGCGAGACATCGTGAATAAATTCTAGTTGCTCCTCGTCCAGCGGTTCCAGCGGAGCAAATCGATTGCGCAGTACTTTACGGTCGATTTGACGAACCGCTACCTGTGGCTCGCCAGGCAGCTTGCGATTGCGCCGACGGCTTGTTCTGGTCATGGCTTCTGGGTCTTTTTGATTAACGGGTGATTTAAGCCCAGCAATCTTATATTATCGCTGGTCCTTTATCGATCCATATCATTTCACTTTACGGGGGAAGTAAAATGGGCAGAAGCGCCAAGGTTCGTGGATTATCCGACATTCTGACTTTTTTTCGGCGCAACGAAACCCCGATCTTTTTCGTCTCGCCGACCGCGTTCAACCTGCTCGGCCTCGAAAAATTCGTCAACCGCTTTTTTCACATCAATTATTTCGATTCTTTTGATGGCACCCACCCGCGCGTATTCGTGCCCTCGGAAAAAGGCCATGCAGAGTTTGAATCGATGGAGGATGTGTGCAACTACATGCTGATGCACAAGGAGGTCATCGATAAGATAAAAAAAGCCGGCAATGGCCCGGCCAAGTTACTGTTCGTCATGCTCGACGAAAAAACCGAAGAGATCTGCCGCGACCTGGGCGTCGACATCGCCTTGCCCCCGGTGGGGTTGCGTAAAAGACTCGACTCCAAGATCGAGCTGACCCGGCTCGCCAGCGAGGCCGGAATCGATAGCGCACCCAATGTACTCGGCAAGGCCGACAGTTTTGACGAGCTCATGAAAGCTGCCACCGATGCCAGGCTGGGCAATGACCTCGTGGTACAAACCCCTTACGGTGATTCCGGCCGCACTACCTTTTTTATCAAGTCTGAAGCTGACTGGCAGAAGAACGCCGACGACATGAAAGGCGAGCAGCTGAAAATCATGAAGCGCATCGATCATATGCCCGGAACCCTCGAGGTATGCGTCACCCGTCACGGCACCCTGTCGGGCCCGATCCAGACCGACATCACCGGCTTCGAGGAAATCACCCCTTACAAGGGTGGTTGGTGCGGCAATGACGTCTGGCCGAAGATATTTAACGCGAAGATTCGCAGAGAATTGCGCAACATGGCCTCGGCTTTGGGGAACAAGCTATACAAGGAGGGTTACAAGGGTGTTTTTTGCATGGATTTCCTGCTCGACACCAACGATGGCACGCCTTATCTCGGCGAGGTTAACCCGCGTATCAGCGGCGCGAGTCCCCTGACCAACCTGATCACCGCACACTACGGCGGTGTGCCATTGTTCCTGTTTCACTTGCTTGAATATCTCGATGTCGATTACGAAATCGATCTGCGCAAGGTACAGAATCGCTGGAACGAGTACGATTTCTGGAGCCAGCTGGTATTGAAGCAGACCGAGGACAAGGTGAAGCAGCTGACGCATGCGCCGAGGAGCGGTGTCTGGACGATGGACCACCACGGCAGTATTAGCTATGACCGACCCGATCTCGACTGGACCAACGTTATCGATAACGACGAGGCTTACTACCTGCGGGTTTATCGCGAAGGTGATTATGTTTACAAGGGCGCCGATCTCGGCATCATCGTTTCGCGCGGTCGCATGCAGACCGAGCAGCGCGAGTTGCGGGAACGCGCCAAGCTCTGGACCGCGGCGATAAACGCCGAGTTCCATGGCGTCGAACCCCAGGCGGTCCCGGATCTTTACCAGGATCCTTTCGGTTCCAAACTTTTCTAGGCGCTTTGCTGTCCCAGGTCGTCGGTAGCGGGAGTGACAATCGAATTATCCCAGCCGACCAGTTTCTCGATCGCCTCGGCAACGCGCAGAACTTCGTAATCGCTGCCCTTCGGCCCCAGTATCTGCAACGATAGCGGCAGGCCCTCATCACCAAGGCCCATCGGTATCGCACAGGCCGGCATGCCCGCGAGATTGGCATCGTAAAGAAAGCTCGCCCAGTCCAGCCACGGGAGTTCGATATTCGTATCATCGATCTTGTGGGGATGAATACTGCCATGCGGAAAAGCTTCACAACCGAGGGTGGGCGTCACCAGGATGCGAGCATCGTGGCGGGCAAACATTTCGGCATAGTGACGACGAATGACTTTACGATGGGCCTGTGCTGCGTCGAATTCCTTGGCGCTGAACTGCTCGCCAAAATCGAAAAAGCCCTTGGCCACTTCACCCAGGTAATCGATATTGTAGGCACTACCGCGCGCATTTTCCGCGGCATCGTAGCAGGCGGTGACCGCCCAGGTGATCACCGACGAAGAGAGTCCGGGATTATCCTCCACCAGGTCGAAATCCGCTTGCTGCATCATGCCAATGACCTTGCGAAACGCTTCGCGCACGTCACTGTTTACTGGCGCGAATCCAAGATCCTCCGAGTAAATAATCCTGGACCCGGTCGATTTCGGCCCCGAATCCGCAGTAAAACCTTCACTTAAAATCTCGAAGAACAGGCGAGCATCGGCTACGCTGCGCGTCATCGGGCCGTAGGCAACCAGCGATTGCCAGGAGGGGAAGCAGGGTTCGCGCGGGATTACCCCGAAACTGGGTTTGAAACCGACAATGCCACAAAAGCCTGATGGAATGCGGATCGAGCCTCCTCCGTCACCACCCAGTGAAAAAGAACCCAGCCCGGTCGCCACCATGACCGCGGCCCCACCCGACGATCCGCCGCAGGTACGTTCAATATTCCACGGATTCGACGTCAGTCCGTAGATCTCCGAATCGGTGACCCCGGTGAGACTGAATTCGGGGCAGGTGGTTTTGGCAAAAATAATCGCGCCTTCCTGTTCCAGCAGTTCCACCGCGCGGCAGGTTTCGGTTGGAATAAAATCGCTCAGTATCTGCGATCCGTTGGCACAGGGATAGCCAGCAAGAAACTGTGAATCCTTGATGGTGATCGGCAACCCGCAAAGTCGGCCACCTTTGCCACTGGCGCGTAACTTATCGGCTTCCTGGGCGGCCTGGCGGGCGCGGCTGTATAGCTTTAACGCAATTGGATTTAATAGCGGCCCGATGGCCTCGGCACGCGTGATCGTTTGTTCGAGTAGTTCGACGGCGTCGATCTTTCCTTGCGCGAGTGCTTTTAATTGCTCTGTTGCGGTCAGAGAATGTTCTTCCATATACGGCGTTTTTTAGAGAAAGGGCCGGGAGTAATCCCGGCCCTTTCAACAGGTAACGAAAGTCCGCAGCTTAGACAGCTACGTTATCGTTCGCAACCGTTTCCTCGGCCAAATAAGCTTCGACCGGAGTCCCAACGTCAACCGGTACCTCGGCGGTTACCTGGTACCACGCCTTGGCACGTCGGGAAATCTCGTCCTGAGATACGTTTTCGATCTTGCTGGCCATCGACCACAGGTATCCATTGCCATCGACAAGTACACCGGTGCGGTCGCCCCAGTACGCATCATAGAGCGGTGTATGGACCTTGGCGCCGGCTTCGAGCGCGCGTTCCCAACTGAGGTCGACATCGTCGACGTAAAGATGAATCTGTCCGGTGCAAGCCCCCAGGCGCAGGGGTGAAAAAATACCCTGCTCTGGAGATTCGACGTTCAGGGCTATAATGCTGTTGCCGATTTTCACGGTTGCATGAATCGCGATTGCGTCATCTGCACCGCTTTGGCGCGTCAGTACCTCGGCACCGAAAACTGCCAGGTAGAAGGCGATGGCGGCATCGACATCGAAAACTGTCAGGCAAGGTGTCGCAGTTCTATAACCACGTGGGATAGGGGAAACTTTTTTACTCACAGTATGCTCCATAATATGAATTTTGCGGAATAAGGATAAAATTCTTTCTGATACAAAAAACGCAGAACGGAAAAATTGCAGCCATCTACATTATGAACCATAATGTAGGCAACTAATTTGAATTTGTCAACACCATGAATCAAGATGTCAGCCTCGGGATTAGTGGCTCGGTCACCCAGGCCGACCTGGCGCCGTTGCGTGAAAGTGCACGGCTCGGCGAGTTTGCAGTGGTTTACCGCATCGAACGCCTGCACCAGGGTGGCGGCTATGGCGACCAGGGTAAACATCCACTGGCCTGGGCAGTGGCGGTTTATGTCGACAACCAGCTGTGCCGGGTATTCAACGCGCGCGGGGCTGGCCGTGAATGGAACAGTATCGACCGTCTCAGCACCTGGTTGCGTGAGCAGGGTTTCTGGTACTGGTGGACGCGTAACGATCTGGAACCCGTGGGCAACGCGCTCACTGAGCCAGATGATACGCCTGATCCACCCTCACCCACCATCATCGACCCACCATTTTCACCCTTTTAATGAGTCATCCAACCCATATGGATTTCACCTTCCACGCCTTCGCGGAAGAGACACCCGGACCAACCTGGCAACAGCATTTTAAAAACCTGTGGCCCGCTTATCGTCGCTGGTTTCTGCGCTACGGTGAAGGCGATCGACCCACTTATCATGAGTCGGTGCAAGCGCTTAGACGTCATATGCCCGAATTCGAAGCGATATACGAAACCATGGTCGACCTTGCCGGTGGCGGCGATCATGCGGCACGTTTCCTTGCCCAGTATTGCCCGCCGCCGTTATTTCGCGGCTGCTCGCAGGCGATTTATCACGCCGATGAGATCGTCATGGTGCGCAGCTACGATTATTCGCCCTACGTGTTTGATGGCCTGATCATGCGCAGCAAGTTCGCGCAGCGCCAGGTCATCGCCATGCTTGACTGTATGTCCGGGGTGCTCGACGGTATCAATGACGACGGGCTTGCGGTATCGATGTCATTTGGCGGTCGTGAAGAATTCGGCGAGGGCTTCGGGATTTCTATTCTGCTGCGCTATCTGCTCGAGTTTGCGGGCGATGTCAAAGAGGCCTGCGAGTTGATTAAAAGGGTTCCGGTCCAGGGTGCCTATAACATCATGCTGCTCGATCGCGAAGCTAATTTCGAAACTGTCGAACTTGATGCGGGTCGTACCCCGAACTTCGTCGGCAGCCGGGTCGCCACCAACCATCAGGCAGACAGTAGTTGGCCACTGTATGAAGAAAAGGTGTTTACCCACGCCCGATTCCAGCATTTGCATAACGTGACTGCGGATCGCGAACATACCGCTGCTGCGTTCGCCCGCGAATTCCTGCAGTTTCCACTCTACCAGACCCGATTTGGGCGTGGATTCGGTACCCTGTACGACGCCGCATTCTTCCCACAACGCAATTCCTGTGAATACTTCTGGCCGCACAATAGCTGGGCGTTCAACTTTCGAAATTTCAGCGCACGTGACTACCACATCGCCTTTGTCGATCCTGAGGGCTACCCGCCGAAGAGCCAGGCTTACGGCGAGGTATACACCAGCCAGCCGGTACCTGTTCTGAAGTTCTAAACACCATAGTCCCGGTTCAATCGATCGAATCGCGCATTCCAGATACATCGGTGACCACAGCTTTGATACTCAGCCACTTCGGGAGTAATCTCGCAAAAGTGTAGCGCGGCAAGAATGCTGCGGTCCGACGCATCGGGCGACAAGCGGATCCATGGATGGACCAACCAACGCAAGCGCCGGTTGGTAGCGTCTTTTGCGGGATTACTCCCGAAGTGGCGTATAAATCGAAAGCTTGACCAAAGTGATCGGAACGGGATTTGCGATGATGCTGGTGCTATTGCTGGAATTTTACCAGCGCTTCCTCGGTAAACAGTTGCAGACCTATTTCGGCGTTGTAGCCATGGATTTCCTTGACATCCAGTGCACGCATAAATGCCAGTATTTCCTCGCTCACCACCTGTCCCGGAACCAGCACCGGAAAACCAGGCGGATAAGGCGTTACGAAGCTGGCAGACACTAACTCACGGCCGGACTTCATAGCAACGCCAATGGTTTTCTCGTCGATGGTCATGTACTCACAGTTCTCATCGTCGTAGGCTAAAAAAAACGCGCTACGAATATCACCTTCGCTTGTCTTGATTTTGTTTGCGGCGCCGGGGCTGAAGGCTGCATGAAAGTAACTGAAATCGGGCAACGGTGGCAAATCTTCCGAAAGCGACTTGACTCTATTATCGATCAACTTGCGCTCAACCCTGCCTGCGTCTTCGCGCTCATGCTCCAGATCTGTAGCAATCTTGACCAGTACCTCGATTAAAAACGCGACCGAGCTACGAGTAGTACCGATATTGGTCATGAACAGTACGGTGTTACGCGAGGTCTTGTTGATCTGGATGCCGTATTTATCCATCAAGTACTCGTTTTTGAAGGTATCGCCGTCGACACCCGTCTTACCGATGTAAAGCGTCAAGCGTGACAAATCGATGACAAATTCATCGATAGCCCAGGCCTCTTCCATGCGTGTGTTGCGCCAGCCTTTTTCCTTATCGAAATAACAATCAATACCGGATGGTCGGTATTCTTCCGGGATCATGTCTTTGGCGTTTAAAAATCGAAAATAGCGACTCAATAATGGATGCGACACGACGCGTTCGCGGATTGCCATCGCCAACTCGATTTGTTTTTGTACCATTTCGAATCCCTCAAGTTCGACCTGGCGCCGACCAATATCGAGCGAGGCCAGGATCTGGTAATTCGGCGAGGTCGAGGTGTGGGTCATGAAAGCCTCGTTAAACGGTTCCTGCACCTTGTGATTAAATTCCTGGTCAGCGACATGGATCATCGAGCCCTGGCGTAACGAGGTCAGCGATTTATGCGTAGATTGCGTTGCATAAACGCGAATTTTGACTTTGTCCGGATCCGGCAGCAAAGGCTCATCAACCAGATCAGCATCTTTTAATTTGGCGATACGCTCTTTATGTTCGGCATACTGCTGCGCGTAATCATCGCTACGATATTTTGCCCTTAAATACTTGGCGGTCACCATCGCGGTGCGGCGTCGATAAGCCGGGGTGAATCCGGCGAAAGCGAACCAGGCTTCGTCCCAGAGAAAAATCAGGTCGGGCTTAATCGCGAGGCACTCTTCCATTACCCGTTTGACGTTATAGACCACGCCATCAAAGGTGCAGTTGGTCAGTAACAACATCTTGACCATGTGCAATAGACCGGCCTTTTTATAAAGCAACAGATTTCGCTTGATTTCCTTAAGCGGCACCGCGCCATACATGGAGTAATTATTCAGCGGGTAAGAATCAAGATAGCAGACATGGGCGCCAGAAAGCACCATGCCATAGTGATGTGACTTGTGACAATCGCGATCAACCAGGATGATATCGCCCGGTTTAACCAGCGCCTGCACCACAATCTTGTTCGCGGTGGAGGTACCGTTGGTGACGAAGTAGGTACGCTTGGCGCCAAACGCGCGGGCCGCCAGCTCCTGGGCTTTCTTGATCGGCCCATGCGGTTGTAGCAGTGAATCGAGTCCGCCCGAGGTGGCCGAGGTTTCGGCGAGAAATATATTCATGCCGTAAAATTGCACCATGTCCTTGATCCAGTGCGACTTGGTGATCGATTTGCCACGCGATATCGGCATCGCGTGGAATACCCCGGTGGGTTGTCGGCTGTATCTGCGCAGTGCGGTAAAAAACGGGGTCTGGTAACGAGCCTGGATGCCCCGCAGGACATTCAGATGCAGATCGAGGTAGTCTTCCTGCTGGTAAAAGATGCGTGCAAATTTTTGCGTGACATTTCCGGCAATATCTTCCACTGCGGCATCGGTAACCAGGTACAAGTCGAGTTCCGGCCGCAGTTCGGATAACCAGTTGCCGAGCAGCGGACCACGCTCGATGCCGAGTGCTTCTTCGTATTTCGATTCATCGATACGCGCCAGGTAGCGTTGCAGAACTTCGAGATGATTGGCCGAGCGCAGCGGAAATCCGTAACGAATCACCACTGCCTGGATATTGTAGTTAAACAGGACTGCAATCAGCGCATCTTCAAAACTCGGCACCACGACGATGTCGTAGATAAATTGATCTTCCGGGCGTCGTAGTGCATGCAGGCTTTCACGCAGTCGCTTGACGTCCTCAGGTCCGCTTTCATCGACAAACAGTAGCTCGAAATAAGGTCGCTGCTGCTGGCGCTCTTCGTCATAGTACTGGTTGACCTCATCCTTGTCCTCAAGCTCGGTTGGCACGCGCAGGTTAATTTGCCGTGAGCGATAAGTGCCTCCGGTTAATGCGCGCACAATCCTCGAGACTACACGCGAAAGCAGGTCAAAATCCTGTTGCTCGAACAGATGCCACAGCAATTTGAAATCTTCATGTGATGGAAAAGCGGTATAGTCTTCGATGCTCTGCAAAACGGACATGGCATCGCCGGTTTTCTTGATTAATGCAGCGACATCCGCTTTGCGCAACTGTTTTTCGGCCAGGCGATGGGTGTGTTCCTTGAGTCGATTCCAGGTATCGAAGCGCAGTTGTGTGGGACTATGATAAAAGTCCAGCGTAGTCCGCGATTTCCTGTTGGGAGGGGCGCCAGTGTCAGGCATTGCAACTCCATTCCTATCCTCTGTCATCATTCTAACAGATGATGTCTGTGAACGATCGCTACTTTTACCGCTTGTTCTCTAAATTTATTGTCGCCCAGGGGCGAAATCGTTATGCTGCACGCCTTTCCGGCAAATTTCTTGGGATCAAGCATATGAGTATTCAACTAACGGACCAGGCACTGCTTAAAACAAAAGCCTATATCAATGGCCAATGGGTGGACGCTGACAACAGCGAAACCGTGCCGGTGACCAATCCTGCCAATGGTGAAGTTATCGCTGAAGTTGCGAAATGCAGCACCGCGGAAACCCGCCGCGCGATCGAAGCAGCCGGCGCCGCGTTTCCCGAATGGAGCAAAAGGACTGCTAAAGAGCGCGCCGCCTGTTTGCGCAAGTGGTTCAACCTGATGATGGAAGCACAGGAAGACCTGGCGATGATCATGACTGTCGAACAGGGTAAGCCGTTGGCCGAGTCGCGCGGTGAAGTCGCCTACGGTGCCAACTATATCGAATGGTTTGCCGAGGAAGCCAAGCGCATCTACGGCGACACCATCCCGCAGCCTTCCAATGACAAGCGCATCGTCTGTATCAAGCAACCCGTGGGTGTCGTCGCCTGTATTACACCGTGGAATTTTCCCAACGCCATGCTGACGCGCAAAATTGCGCCGGCGCTTGCGATCGGCTGCACTGTGGTCTGTAAACCTGCCAACGCAACCCCGTTATCCGCCTACGCGTTCGTCGAACTGGCCGAGCGTGCCGGTATTCCGCCGGGCGTCATCAATATGGTCACCGGTGAAACCGCTGCCATCGGCAAGGAACTGACATCCAATCCAACCGTGCGCAAGTTGACCTTTACCGGATCTACCCCGGTTGGCAAGCAACTGATGGCCGAATGTGCACAGACGGTAAAACGTACCTCGATGGAACTCGGTGGTAACGCGCCTTTCATCGTCTTCGACGATGCCGATCTTGACGCAGCCGTCGCCGGTGCACTGATCAGCAAGTATCGCAACGCCGGGCAAACCTGCGTTTGCGCCAACCGTATCATGGTTCAAGCCAGCTGCTATGACGCCTTTGCCGACAAACTGGCAACTGCCGTCAGCGGCCTCAAGATGGGTGACGGCACCGAGGAAGGTGTTACGGTTGGACCCCTGATCACCGAACAGGCCGCAAACGATATGGAAGCTTTTGTCGCTGACGCGGTCAGCAAGGGCGCAAACATGGTGGTCGGTGGTAACCGTTCCGAGCTCGGGACCCATTTCTTCGAACCCACCATTTTGACCAACGTCAATGGCGAAATGCGGGTATTCCGTGAAGAAATCTTCGGGCCGATCGCACCCCTGTACAAGTTCGACACCGAGGATGAAGCCATCCAGATAGCGAACGATACCGAGTTCGGCCTCGCCTGTTATTTTTATGCGCGCGATATCGGGCGCATCTGGCGGGTTGCCGAAAGCCTCGAATACGGCATCGTCGGTATCAACGAAGGCATCATCTCCAATGAAATGGCGCCGTTTGGGGGTGTCAAGGAATCCGGACAAGGCCGCGAAGGCTCGAAGTACGGTCTCGATGATTATACCGAGATCAAGTACCTGTGCATGGGAGGAATCGACAAATGAGTAACCCAAAACTGAAAGTGACCGAATTTGCAGGTCTTTCCAACAAAGAGTGGCAAACTCGTAAAGAAGATGCCGTGGCCCGCGGTCAGGGAAATATCGCGCCGGTTTATGTCGAACGTGCGCAGGGTTCGGAATTGTGGGACGTGGAGGGCAACCGCTACATCGATTTCGGTACCGGTATCGCCGTTTGTTCGGCAGGTCATTGCCATCCGAAAATCACTGCAGCGGTGGCCGAGCAGCTCGACAGGTTCAGCCATACCTGCGTCATGGTCACTCCCTACGACAGCTCGGTACGCCTGGCCGAAAAACTGAATGAACTGGCGCCCGGGCCGAGCAAGAAAAAGTCAATTTTCGTCACCACCGGTGCCGAGGCGATCGAAAATGCAGTCAAGATCGCGCGCGCGCATACCGGACGACGCGGCGTGATCGCCTTTAACGGCGGCTTTCACGGCAGAACCATGCTCGCGATGGGGTTGACCGGCAAGATTACTCCTTATAAAAATCTGTTCGGTCCGTTTCCGGCAGAGATTTACCACGCTCCGTTCCCGATCGAGTATCACGGCGTCTCGGTGGCTGACGCACTCAAAGGAGTTGATAACCTGTTCCAGGCCGATATCGCAGCCAGTGATGTCGCCGCGATCATCGTCGAGCCGGTGCAGGGTGAAGGTGGCTTTTACCCGGCGCCAGTGGAATTTTTACAGGCGCTGCGAGCACTTTGTGATGAGCATGGAATCGTTTTGGTCGTCGATGAAATCCAGACCGGCTTCGCACGCACCGGCAAGATGTTCTGTAGCGAATATGCCGATATCGAGGCCGACCTGATGACGGTGGCCAAGGGCATGGCCAATGGTTTTCCGATTGCCGCGGTTGTCGGTAAAACCGACATCATGGACGCGCCACTACCCGGCGGTCTCGGCGGCACTTATGCCGGTTCACCACTTGGCTGTGTCGCAGGGTTGGCGATGATTGACGTAATCGAAGAAGAAAACCTGGTCGACTCTGCGAGCCACGTAAGCAAGATATTTGCCAGTCGCCTCGAAGCCTTGCAGGCGAAATTCCCGGCAAACATCGGCCACCTGCGCACCAGTCACGGCGCGATGATGGCAATGGAGCTGGTCAAGAACGGCGATGCCGAGCAACCGGACCCGGACCTGACCAAAGCATTAATCGGTGCTGCCTATGAAAATGGTCTGGCACTGCTCAGTTGTGGCGCACGCGGTAACGTCATTCGCTTCCTGCCCGCGCTGAACATCAGCGACACACTGATCAACGAGGGTATGGATATCCTCGCAAGCTGCCTCGACGATCTGGTCTAAGCATCGACTCCTGACGTCATTGCGAGGCGCATAGCGTCGAAGCAATCTCTCGAATCTATAAGATTGCCCCGCTACGCTCGCAATGACGAAAGTTAAGAGTTTCCGAGCGGTTCGTTAAGTTCGATAACGTAGCCGTTTGGATCCTTGAAGAATGCGATGATGCGTGTGCCCGCGTTCATCGGGCCGGGCTCGCGCACAAATTCAACACTTTCTGACTTTAGATACTCTGCGGTCGCATAGACATCGGATACCTTGAGCGCAAAATGCCCCCAGGCATTGCCGAAATCATAAGGTTCCGTCTGATCCCAGTTGTAGGTCATTTCGATCGTCGTACCCTCGTCCTCACCCTGGTAACCGACAAAGGTATTCGTAAAGCGGCCGTCTGGATACTCGTTCTGACGCAGTATCTTCATACCCAGGATGCGGGTGTAAAAATCCAGGGTCTTTTCCTGGTCGAATACGCGGATCATAGTGTGATCGAGTCGGAAATCGGGTTTTTGATCGCTCATGGTTTGCCTCTATTCTTTATAGTGCGGGTCGGATCGCGTCAGCGATCATCTCCTGGAATCGGCGCACGCTGTTTTCCCAGTAGGGTGATAATACCCCGCCGTCGGCGGCAAGCGACGATTGCCGCCCCTGTTGCATACGCATGCACATTGCATGATCTTCGAGATGAACTCTATGCCACAAATCCCTTAACTGCTGAATTTCGGCGTCACTATAGTTCGCGTCCTTGTGGGTGTAAATAACCCGGCGCTGGCGTGTATGGCCGGCGTCAATCGGCTGGTGCAGGTACACACCAAGCTGGTCGGGTTGATAGGTGCCAAGGATGAAACTCGGAAACAACGTCAGGTAGTGCGATGTCACGCCGAGTGCGCTCAAGTTTGCTCTGGCCTGTTGTTCGGCGTTGAGCTCCACCACGCTACCGACGCAGTGCGCCTCGATAAAAGTGCGATGATCCTGCAACGGCTGATTGGTCGTGGTCTGGTGTACGAATTGCACGTGGTAAGGCTCGATGAAATTTTCCATCAACAGCTTCCAGTTACAGGCAATTTCACCAAAATCGATGGTCATAACCGGTTTATAGTCTTCGACCTTATTGCCGCCGAGCATTTTCCTGATCGGTGCAAGGAAATCCTCGAATGGAGTTGGATCTTCGGACAGGTTGACAAAAATCCAGTCATGCCAAATTGCGCAATGTACCGGTATCAAGCCATGCTCGGTAAAATCGAAATTTTCGGGCTGCTGCTGTGCGCCACCACCAAAATAGGGGGCATTTATGAGGTTACCGCACAGATCGTAACTCCAGCTGTGGTAAGGGCAGCGGATCAGTTTGCCGCAGTTGCCATCACCATCGATTAGTTTCAGGTTGCGATGTCGGCAAACATTGTGAAAAGCCCGAATTCCACCCTTGGAATCGCGCAACAGGAAAACCGGCAGTCCGGCTATCTGGATGGGTTTTGTGTCACCCGTATTTTGCAGGTCATGTGAAAAACCGGCGAACACCCAGTGTTTGGCAAACAGATGCTGATTTTCGAGCTGCAGAAATTCATCGCTGGTATAGGCAAGCGCCGGTAAACCACAGGGTACCGATTCAACCGCATCAAAATCGCGAAATAATGACTGAGTCAGCATGATTCAGAACTTGTCAGAACGCGTTAAATTAGCACAGAGTTACCCATTCGCGAAACAAATATTATTGATTATTTTACGCTTTGCGCAATAATTTTTGCAATATTCTCCGTTTTCATCAATAATGCCGCGCTTTCAATCGCGAAAACTATAAATATGGCTTCTGAAGCTGCAGTCTCCGCTGAACCCAGGGTGCGTGGCATCGCCTCCACCGAGGATGATCTTAACCGCGCCATTATCAAGATGTTGCAACAGGATGGCCGTTTACCTTACAAGGATATCGCCAAGGCGCTCAAGGTTTCGGAAGGCACGATCCGCAACCGCGTGCAGTCGATGAAACGTGGCGGCGCACTCAAGATTGTCGCACTGGCCGACCCGATGGCAATTCGTTACCAGGCCGATGCGATGATCGGGATCAAGGTCGCAAGCCCGGCAACACCACGCAGCGTCGCTCACCGCCTCAGCGAACACGGCGAAGTCGTCTACGTACTCTGGGTTTCTGGCCGCTACGATTTACTGATCGAAGTGGTTTGCGAAACCAGTGGCGCATTTCAGTCTTTCCTGGAACAACACTGTTTCGGTCACGAAGACATCGATCAGATAGAGGTCATGAGCGGTATCGAAATGTTTAAAAACCAGTTCCTGCTGAAACGGCAGGCACAGTAATCACACAGAGGAGCACAACAATGAGCAGCACGTACTACGAGAGTATGGAGAAATCTTTTCCCAGCAAGACGCGTATCAGAAAAGAACAAAAAAAACTCGAGGATGCCGGCGTCAAGTACATACTATCCTGCTGGATCGATATGCTCGGCGTACCCAAGACCAAGCCTGTACCCATTTGTGACTTCGAACCGCTATGCCTCGGCAAGGGACCTCAATTCGCCGTGCACTCGGTGTCTTTCGTGCCTGAACTCGGCCCGGCTGACTCCGACCAGATCCCGGTGCCCGATCTCGACAGCCTCGTGATCTGCCCCTGGGATCCGACCTGTGCCTGGGTATTCGCCGATCTCTGGTGGGAGGACAAACCCTACAACCTGTGCCCGCGCCAGGCGCTGAAACGCATCATCCGTGATGCTGCCGACCAGGGCTACGCGATGATGGCCGGCATCGAGCCCGAATTCATTACCATGCAGTGGGATGAAAACGGGAAACCCGTTAAGGCCTTCGACGACGATCCCGCCGAAGGCGAAGGCATACGGCCGCGGCGTCAGGCTTTCGGCTACGATGTTGAATACTCGATCGACGCGATGGGTTTCCTCGGTAATTTGATCGATATTCTGAACGACCTCGGCTGGCAACTGCACGACGTTGTCGCTGAAGGTGCCTATTCGCAGTTCGAGCTCGATTTTCACTATACCAACGTACTCGAAATGGCGGATCGAATGGTTTTCCTGAGAGTTCTGCTGAAGGAAATTGCCAAGAAGCACGGCATGTTCGTTACTTTCATGCCCAAGCCGACTACCGGCGATTGGCGCTCGGGTGCACATATGAATACCTCGCTGGTCAGGGTTGGCAAGCCAGACAATAACCTCTATGCGGACAGCAAGGGCGGCTGGAGCCAAACCGCTTACCACGCCATTGGCGGTATTCTCAAACACGGCGCGGCGATTACCGCAGTAGCTTGTAGTACAGTCAATTCCTACAACGGGCTGGTGCCCAAGGTGGGTGGTTTCGAGGGTGGCGTTTACACCTGGGCGCCAACGCATATCACTTACGGCTCGAATAACCGCTCGGCGATGCTGCGCATGCCGCAAAGCCGTTTCGCACTCGAAAATCGCGCCGCCGACATGTGTATGAATCCCTACCTCGGCCTCGGTATGATGCTGGGGGCAACCATCGACGGCGTGGTCAATAAGATCGATCCGGGTAAATCGGTGGACGAAGACCTCTACGTCATGGATGATAAGAAACAGCAAAAGCTGACCGCGCTACCGCGTAACCTGCTGGAAGCAACCGAGCAACTCGGCAAGAGCAAACTGGCGAAAGAGGTGCTGGGCGAGCAGATGCTGTCATCTTTCCTCGCCTACAAGGTCGACGAATGGGAGCGTTACCACCAGGTCACTACCGACTGGGAAGTACAGGAATACCTGCGCCTGTTTTGAAAGATTACAGCGTCTACGATCTCGGCGAATTCGAACTGCAGTCGGGTGTGGTTCTGCCCGACGCGCAGCTCGCGTATAAAACCTATGGTGAGCTGAACGCAAGCCGGGATAACGTTGTGGTACTGCCGACTTTTTACACCGGCAATCATATGCGTAACGAGGGTTTCTTCGGACCGGGAAGGGCGATCGATCCGGCACGCCATTGCGTGGTTTCGGTCAACCTGTTCGGCAACGGGATTTCGTCGTCCCCGAGCAATACCCCGACCCCGTATAACGCTGCCAGCTTCCCCGATATTACGCTGTACGACAATGTTCGCGCACAGTATCGATCGCTCACCGAGAAACTTGGTGTTGACAAAATTGCGCTCGTTACCGGCTGGTCGATGGCGGGCTGCCAGTCGTTTCAATGGGCTGCACAGTACCCGGATTTCGTCGACGCGATACTGCCGTTTTGCGCCTCGGCGAAAACTTCCGAGCATAATATTGTCTTCCTCGAGGGCGTTAAAGCGGCACTGCAGGCGGATGCAGACTATGCAGATGGCAACTATACCAGCCCGCCGGTAAATGGATTGAAGGCATTTGGTCGCGTCTATGCCGGCTGGGCCTTTTCACAGACCTTTTTCCGTGAACAAATGTATCGCCTCAAGGGTTTCGATACCGCGGAGGCGCTGTTGCAGGACTGGGAACAGGATCACCTCGGCTGGGACGCCAATGATTTATTGTGCAAACTCAAGACCTGGCAACTGGGCGATATCAGTGCCAACGATATCTATCAGCATGATTTCAGGGCGGCCCTGAACGCGATCAAGGCGAAAACCATCGTCATCGCCTGCAATAATGATCTGTATTTCCGTCCCGAGGATAACCAGCTCGAAATCGAGCACATCACCGACGGTGAACTGCGCATCTACGAATCAGCCTGGGGCCACTGCGTGGCGTCACCGGGTAACAGCCCAGAATTCGAACGCTATCTCGACCAGGCAATTTCCGAGTTGCTTGACTAAACCAGTTTCACTTTAAAAACCTGGAGAACAGCATGACTGCACCAAGCGTATTTAGAATCGCCGATATACAGGATCGTATTGACAACCTGCCCGAGGACGGTACTTACATCAAGCCTTTCGTGACCACTGAAATCAGCGAATCGATGGCGGGTGGCATTAACGCGCTGAACAAGATTTCGGTACCCTGGGATCTAACTTGCGATGAAATGATTTATTGTCTCGAGGGTACCTTCCGGCTCGTGGTCGACGAGATCGGGTATGAACTCAATCCGGGCGACCTGATGTTCGTGCCGAAAGACAATCACGTCAAATACGAGTGTGACAACAAGTGCGTCATTTTTTATACGGCTTACCCGGTTGACTGGAAACAGCGCGCCGGCATCACCCACGTGCCCGGTATTGATGCCGATGAGATGCCCGTGCCCTACGAACGGTGAAACAAATGCAAACTGAAGAACGCCACGACTCCGCTCTCGACCCGGGAATCGCTGATCGACGGCCAGGCGAAGCTGCAACCTAGCGCCAGCCCGCGCGATCCATCAATTGCACCGCGGCGCGGTTATTTTCACCGAGCAGTGTGAGGTTGAGGGAATCACTCCTGAATTCTCCAAACGCGTTCAAAGTCGCAGGCGTTTTCGCGTCGGCTACCACCGGGTATTCATTATTGACCTCGGCGTACCAGGCCTGAGATTCGGGATTGACCAGAAACTCAAGCAGGCGCTCCGCCGCCTCTGGATGACTGGTATACCGGGTGATAGCGGCGCCGCTGACATTGACGTGTGCGCCCCGCTCCGCCTGGTTAGGCCAGAACAGGCCCAGGCTGGTGGCTACCTTTTGATCATCTTCCTTGGCGCTGTTGACGAGACGTCCATAGTAATAAGTGTTGGCTATCGCGATATCGCATAACCCGGCCGCGGCGGCGCGCAATTGATCGGTGTCACCGCCGGCGGGTTTGCGCGCGAAGTTGGCAACCAGCCCGCGCGCCCAGGTCTCGGTTTTTTCAGCCCCATGCGCTACGATCATCGACGCCACCAGCGACTGATTGTAAATGTTACCGGAGGAACGGATGCAGATCCGCTGCTTCCATTTTGCATCGGCCAGTGCCTCGTAGGTCGACAGTTCAGCTGGATCGACCCTGTCTTTCGCGTAGAAGATTACACGGGCGCGTTGCGATAACCCAAACCAGTAATTCTCTTTGTCCCGTAAATTTTCCGGGATCCTGGCGTTCAGGGTTTGGTTATCAACGGGTCGTAAAACCCCGGCATCCTTGGCACGTTGCAAGCGCCCGGCATCGGTGGTGATAAAGATGTCGGCGGGTGTCGACTGGCCTTCCGACTCGAGACGCTTTAACAGGGCATCGGCCTTGGCAGTGATCAGGTTAAAACCGATCCCCGTCTGCTGCTTGAACTTTTGCAGCAACGGCAGGATGAGCGCTTCCTTACGTGCTGAATAGACATTGACGTCCTGGGCCTGTGCGATGCCATGTCCGAAAACAAGGGACAGGCAAAAGGCGGTTAATAGCAAAGACCTGTGGCCAATTAAACTGCGGTACATTTCTCTAAATCTCCAGTGTCAAGGTGGAATAAGCTAGCAAATCCTTAATGCGAATGCAAATGTTAATCATTCGCATTTAAAATATCATTACTGAATATCCTAACCTCGCCTGTGCGCAACATAGTTGACTGAAGTCAAGTATTGACGTGACGTATTGCCGGCAACCGGAATCGTCCTTATCATGCTTTCACCAGATTACTGATTGCGAGCGACTTATGAGCTTCGGCATTACCAAGACCATTCCCGCATCAGCCGGGGTTGAAACTCTAGACTCGCTGTACGACGGCAGCCGCAAGGAGTACGAATTTCACATGGTGGGCACCGAACCCAAACGGCTCAAGGTCGGCGACTACGTCTACACGATTTTCAAGGACCAGCTACACGGGCGTCTCAAGATCAAAAAATTCATCACCGGCGCAACCAACCCGGGATCGGGAAAACCCCGCATCCTGATCATCGTCGATGCGCCGGGAGAGCGACTGCAGACGACGGTTGCCAAACGGGGCCATCGCGGTACACGGTATACCGACGGCGAGGACTGGCCTGCATGATCGAAATTTCGAATGCTGAACGTGACAGCTTCGGTAGCGACGGTTTCTTAATTGTCGATCGCTTGATCGACAGCACTATCGTTCCGGGTCTTCACCAGGCCTTTACCGACCTGTTTAGCGGCAAGTTCGAAACCGGCGTTCGCCCCGACGAGGTCAATTGGCAGGAAGCAACCGGAGATCCCGCCTTATCGCGCCAGATCTGTAACGGCTGGAAGGCCAACCGCGAAATTGCGCAAGTGGTTTTGGACCAGGTGCTCGGTGAGGCGATCGCGAAACTTGCGGGTTGGCCCGGCGTGCGCATCATGATCGATAACGTGGTCTGGAAACCCCCTGCTACGAAGTCGTTCGGTTTCCACCAGGACAGCGCCTACCTCTCCTGGTTTACCCCGTCAGATTTATTGACCTGCTGGATCGCGCTGGATGACACGCACGCCGACAGCGGAACCATCGAGTTCGTGCGCGGCTCGCACAAATGGCACTTAAGCGAACCCGAAGGCGAGTTTCATGCCCCGGAAGATTATCGCAAGCCGATGCGAGAAGCGGCGGCACGCGAAGGCACCGAACCGGAAATCGTTTATGTCGAGGTCAAGGCGGGTGGCGGATCGTTCCATCACGGCTGGACCTGGCATGGATCCGGTGCCAACCGCAGTCCCAACCCGCGGCGCTCACTGGTGCTGCACGCGATGCGCAGCGATGTCGAGTATATGCCCGAGAATTTTGGGCAAGGTATCGGCCCTATCTATAGTCGCTACAAACGTCTCGGCGACAATCAACTGGATGAAAACTATTTCCCGGTGCTGTGGCGCGAGGACGGCTATCGCACGCCACAGATCGAAGATTACCTGGCCGACCATCGTTAACGGTCTTAACAACGGATCAATTTGGCACCTGCCTGATACGGTAAAAGCTAAGTGATTGGTGATACCATCGATGCATGATATCGGGAACCATCGGAATCCAGTGTAATGGTTGACACAGTCCAACAGGCGCTAATTGCACTCTCCGATACCCGGTTTACGACTTACTGGCTGGATAGTCTCGATCCGGTTACGGATGAATCGGCGCTGGATCAGGATACCAGTTGCGATCTGTTGATCGTCGGTGGCGGCTTCTGCGGTCTGTGGGCGGCGATTCAGGCGAAGGAGCAAAACCCGGCGAGGGATGTCGTGCTGATAGAAGCGAAGAGTGTCGCCAACGGCGCTAGCGGTCGCCCTGCCGCGATCATGTCGACTTCGGTCATGCACGGCATCGATAACACCGAGCGGATCTTTCCACACGATGTGGCCGAACTCGAAAGGCTGGGGCGTGAAAACATGGACGGGTTTCGGCGAACGGTAGAGCGCTATGGAATCGACTGTGACCTCGAATGGGGCGGCGAATTGAAGGTATCGATTGGCGACGAGGGCCTTTCCCGGGTCGAGGAAGAATACCAACTTTACCTCAAGTATGGCCACGAAGCGGTCAAGCTTGACAAAACCGGTGTGCAGGCTGAAATCAATTCACCGATTTTCCACGGCGGTGCGTGGTCAACAAAGCGCTGCGGCACCGTGCACCCGGGCAAGCTGGTTAGAGGATTAAAGCAAGCGGCACTCGAGCTTGGCGTGAGACTGTTTGAAAATACTCCCCACCTGGAAAATCATAAGACCCGGGAAAGCATCGTTGTTAACACACCGGGGGCAACGATTACCGCGCGCAAGGTTTTGCTCGCGACCAATGCCTGGGCCGCGGGCCACCGGCATATCAGTCGACGGGTTGCTGCGATTCGCGACCGGATTGTCGTCACCGAGCCGCTGACGGAGGGACAGATGCAACGGGTCGGATGGCAACATCGCCAGGGTATCTACGATACGCGTACGCAACTTAACTATATGCGCCTGACCGCAGACAATCGCATTCTTTTCGGTGGACGACTGGATTATTTCTTTGGTAACGACACCGATCCGGCACTCGATAAAACACCACAGCCATTTATTCGCCTGGTGCAATCTTTTTACCGCACCTTCCCGCAACTGGCAGACGAAATTAGATTTTCACATGCCTGGAGCGGTCCAATCGGTTTGACCACGCGCATGGCCGTGCACTACCAGAAGTACCACGACGGCGACATGGTGTTTGCGGGCGGCTATTCAGGCTTCGGCGTGACCGCATCACGCTTCGGCGCGCGTATAGGCCTTGCAATCCTGGACCAGCTCGACATCCCCGAAACCCGGATGCAATTTGCACGGACCATGCCTAACTACATCCCGCCGGAGCCGTTTCGCTGGATCGGCGCCAAAATCACGATGTACGCACTAGACAGCTTCGACGAAAAAGGCGGATGGCGTAAACTCTGGATCGCCATGGTGCAGAAAATGGGCTTCCCGATTACGCTGTAAAGCTTCCAGAGCCTACCGGGGATGCAACCAGGTCGGCAGAAAACTGTACGGGTCTCGATTGATCGTCTCGTTATAGGGAATGTTGCGTGCCGCAAGCTTGGGCTGCAATTCTCCGGCTTTGCCGACATCGAACAGGTCTGTTGCCCCACCGACGAATTCGCCGCCGACATAAATCTGCGGGATCGTGGGCCAGTCATTTTTCTGGTTTAACACCGCCAGGATTTTTCCACCACGGTCGTTGTCCTGAAAAGCGACCGAATCGAGATCGACGGTGACGTAAGGAATGTCGCAGGCGGTCAACATTTTGCGTACCGACCAACAGAATTCACACCACTCCAGCGAAAACATGAGTACCTGGTCCCGGTTTTGTTCGATGATCGATTCAACTTCGGCAAGCGCCGCTGGATCCAGTTCAACCTGTACTTCTGGTTCCGGTTCACCAACCTCCTCGGCAGGCGCATCGCTGATATCGAAACGATAGCCCGGGGTTGAGCGTGAAATCTCGATCTCAGCTTCGTTCATGTCTTCAGCAATGCTTTCAAATAGCGGAGTCGAGAGATAACGTTCACCGGTATCCGGCAGCATACACAGAATGTTCGCTCCCTCGGGCGCGGTCTCTGCGACCTGCAGCGCACCGGCAAAGGTGGCCCCGGAACTGGTACCGACGAAGATTCCTTCTTTTTGCGCCAGATCCATCGTGCACTGGATAGCGTAGGTGCCGTTGATCGGTATTATCTCGTCGATATGATTCGCTTTAAGCGCTTCTTCGGCAAATTTGGGGATGAAGTTCGGTGACCAGCCTTGCATCAAATGTGGCCTGTAGTTCGGGTGCGTCTGGTAAGAGCCATCGGCATTGCGTTGCTGGCTAATACCACTGCCCAGAATCTGCGAGTTGTCCGGTTCGCAAACCATGATTTTGGTGTCGGGGCTCTTTTTCCTCAACACCCGTGAGACCCCCGCCAGCGTGCCGCTGGTGCCGAAACCGGTCACCCAGTAATCGAGACCGATATCGGCGAAATCGTCGACAATCTCGACCGCCGTGGTGCGTTCGTGCATTTTGGCATTGGCGGGATTATCGAACTGGCTCGGCTGCCACCAGCCATGTTCTTCGACCAGCTCATTGACCTTGGCGATCATACCGGTCCCCATATCCGCGGCAGGTGTCAATATAACCCTGGCACCCAGGAAACGGATCATGCGGCGTCTTTCTATGCTGAAATTCTCCGCCATGACGATCACCAGCGGGTAACCTTTTTGCGCGCAAACCATGGCCAGACCAATACCGGTATTGCCGCTCGTTGCCTCGACGATGGTTTGCCCGGGTTTGAGTGCTCCGCTGCGCTCGGCATCTTCAATCACCCCGAGGGCCAGGCGATCCTTTACCGAGCCCATCGGGTTGAAAGACTCGATCTTGACGTAGATGTTGCGATTCTCAGGTCCCAGGTTATTGATTTTAACCGTGGGCGTATTTCCGATGGTATCGAGAATACTCCGAAATATTTGTCCCATCTCTCCCACTCCCCCTGCAGGGTCTGCAGGTTTCGTTAATAGGGCCAGAGACAACCTTGCCGCTCACTCGGCTCCGATCGATTTAGCAGTTAACAGAGCGCTAATCGAGCCAATCGGAACAGGGCCAGGTATCGGGTATCCACCGGCCTTTCGGTACACGTGTATTCAAATTGCCACAGGAAATATCGATCTGCGCCTGGGTCAGGTTTAGAGCCCCGGTTAGATCGACATCCTCGAAATGGGTCAGGTAAGTGTACGCCCCCTTGAAATCAACATTGCTCAATTTCGAGTCGGCAAACATGGCCCTGGAAATATTTGAAAATTCAAAACTCACATTCTTCAAACTGGCCCCGGAAAAATCGGCGCGCCCCAGCTCCGATCGCGACCAGTCAACGTCTTCGAGCGTGGCCTTTTTAAGGCTGGCCCGGGAAAATTCTGATTTTATCAGCGTGGTGTTTTTAAACCTGGCCTCAGCGAAGTTTGCACGATAGCCAACCGCCTTGGTCAAATCGGCATCTTTAAAGCGAGTGCGCGTAGCAGGGCTTCGCGTCATATTGGTTTTAACCAGGCTGGCACCGGTAAAATTACTCCCATGAAGGGTGCTCATGCTGAGATTGGCGTTGTTAAACCGGCTGCCGGTGAAATTCGAACCATCCAGCATCTTATTGGTTTTCTTGCACCCCGACCAATCCATTCCGGGCCTCCGCTTGTCATTGCAATCCGCAATTGCCGAATTAATCGAAACCAGCGAGCTCAGACAAATTAACAATAATGTCCGCTTTCTTATTTTTACGCCCATAGTTGTTCAACCGCTCCTCTGGGTATTATCTATTATGACTCTAGTACCCTGAGAAAATTCCACTGCCAGGGAGAAAGCTACCGGCGACACAGGTCTCCCCATCCAGATTAAAACTAATCGATGCGCTATCACACCGCGGGAAACTTACTGCCAGTCTTGAGATGTTTATCGATTAATTTCGAGTCAATTTCAAGCAATGCTTCGACGCCGACGCAGCAGGAGCTGACTTCGCGTGCAGCCATCAATTTTTCGATTGCAATATCAACCCTGCCGATATCGCGACGGTCTTTCATTGCCGGGTATTTTTTGCGATGCATAACCCTTCCCTCAAGGTGGCGTCTGACCGCGTACTATACCTGAATTGTCAAATTTTTGCTGGCGCAACACTTCAACAACCCCTGCAGCAATGATCAACGTAGCACCGATAATCTCGCGCAAGCCAAACGGTTCATCGGTTAGAATCGCTGCAGAGGCAACACCCACCAGCACTTCAAACAGGAGTAGCATGCCGACACGACCGGGGCTCAAAACTGTCGCCGGCCATATCGTCAGGTAGGTGATCGGCAGCATTCCGAGCGCGACTATCACAATCCAGTACCAGCCTTTTTGCAGGGACGCGAGGTCCGGCATACCGGCGAGCGTCCCCTGCTGCCAGACAATAAGCATTAACGACATCAACAGCGCGAAAACAACAAACATCGTTACTTTCTCGAAAATCATTCTTGCGCCATCCTGGAACAGCTTCACAGTCGCGACTGACCAGCACAGCCCTGATAACAGCGCAAACCAGTCACCGTTGTTACGCGGAATCGGCAGCCCGCTTTCAACCACCAGCACGATGTAAAGCCCACTAAATGCAAGTAACAGGGCGACTACCCGGTTACCAGTAAGCCTCTCCTTCAACACCAGTATCCCGAGCATCGTGCTCCACAGCGGGCTCATGTAAAACAGCAGAATCGCGCGCACCACCTCGGTCAGGTTGAGGCTGGCGATATAAAGCGCGAAGGCAAATCCAGCCAGCAGTCCTGGCAGCAGTATATGACGCCAGTGTGCAATGTAATTGTGAATCCGGAACAGCATTAACGGCAGGAACAACAATGAGGCAGCGCCAAATATGACGGGGCCGGTCCAGAAGGCATGCGCCCCGGCCTGCTCGATGCCACGGATCGGAATCCAGTAAAGGCCCCACAATGCAGCACCAAACGCGATCGCGATACTGGGGACTAAATCGCTGCGACCCGAGTCCAACGGCAAGCCTCAACGAATCATGGCGTTAATGCGGAGCTGATATTGGTAAACATCTGCAGGTTGGTTTCATCCAGTTCGGGCTTGAGCGGCTCATCCTGGGACGACAGCTTGACGACAGTCACCTCGGTCACCGGATTGATATAGATCCACTGGCTATGGATGCCGATCGCGAGCATGGCGCGGTGTTCGTTTCCGGTCTGGTACCATTTATTACGATATTGTCCATCGGCAAATTCCTTGGAAGATTCACCCCGTCGCCAGGCTTCACGACTACCAGCTTCGCTGCAGTCTTCAATCCACCACTCCGGTATCACCTGGCGGCCGTTAGCGTATCCGCGATTACGCACCAGCTCGCCGAAGCGCAACAAGTCCCTGGGCAGTACGCAAATTCCCCCAGCGGTGCGCGCTGCGCCCTTTCGATCAACGGTGATGTAGGCATTCGCCTCGGCACCCATGGGTTGCCACAGGTATCTCGACATCAGGCTTGCCAGTCTTTCGCCACTGGCACGTTCCAGCACCCAGCCGAGTAGATCGGAATTGGGCGATTTATACTGCCAGACCTGGCCATGTTCGCCGTCAGCGCGCTCGATCGAGCACAGAAAATCGTGCAGGTTCTGATCGATCGCGTCGACCGGGCAGGGATGCCAGGCGGTCGCGGTTCGATATTCGAGAAACTTGCCTTCGGTAGCCAGGTAATCTTCGGTAAAGTCGATATTGACAACCATATCAAGCACCTGTTGCAGGCTGGCATCACGATAACCTGAATCCGCAAGCTCGGGAATGTACTCGACCACGGGTTTGGACGGATCCAGCAATCCCTGGTCAACCAGAACCCCGGCCAGCGTCGCGGTTATCGACTTACTCACTGAAAACACAATATGCGGGCGGGTTTCAATCGCAGGATCAAAATACCATTCGTGCACGAGTTTGCCATGATGCGCGACCAACAACGCATCGCTGTTAGATTCCTCGAGCCAGCGCTGCAGTGACCAGTCCGTACCGTCGGGCGCTGCAACCTTTACGCCGTCAACATTGCCGGCAATAGATTTTTCAAATTTGCTAACGCGTTCACCGCGGGCAATCTCGTCGGTCGGGATGATTTCGCGCACATGATGGAATGCCCAGCGATTGTTTCCCGGCTGTCGCCAGTTAGACAGGTTTAGCGCGGTCGGTCGGGACAGCATTATTCGAGCTCGGTAACAATATCCTGGTTATTAGAATCGAGTACAACCTGGCACATTTCGAGGTGCAAACGTCCACCGGAATTGTAGGGATGGGACTCAATCACGGTTTCATTGAGCGTAATGCCGAGCCCCGGTTCGCCCGGTGCCGGCATGTACCCGGCTTCCCAGGCCAACGGCTTGTTCAGAATCGCATCATGAAACTCGGTCTGGATCGTCTCCAGTATCAGGAAATTCGGGCAACTGAATGCGACCTGGGCCGCTGCCGCATGCGCAATCGGACCACAGTAAATATGCGGCGCGATCTGGGCGTTAAACAATTGCGCCAGCACGGCAATTTTCTTGGTTTCCCAGACCCCGCCGCTGCGTCCGATATCCGGCTGCAATATCGACACGCCGGCCTTGAGTGCCTGGTGAAACTCGATCCGCGTGGTCAGGCGTTCACCGGTCGCGACCGGGATACTGGTCGCAGCAGCTACCTTGCCGATGGCTTCCATCTGATCGGGTGGGCAGGGTTCTTCAAACCACAACGGATCGTAGGACTCCAGCCGACGTGCCAGGCGGATCGCCGATGAAGTCGTCATCTGGCCGTGTGTGCCGAACAGGATATCGGCACGATCGCCAACCGCTTCCCGAATCTTGCGCACGTTTTCTTCGCAACGACTCAGTTCAGTCAACGATAACTCGCGCCCACCCTGAAAGCTGTAGGGCCCGGCCGGATCCTGCTTGATCGCGGTAAATCCCATGTCGATGTAGTCAAGCGCACGGGCTGCTGCTGCATCGGCGTCGTGATACACATCCGGAGCACCTTCACCCGGATTGCCATCTGCCGCGAGTGCCTCGGGATAGAGGTAGGTATAGGTGCGCAGGTCTTCGTGAAACTTGCCGCCGAGTAGCTGGTAAATCGGCTGGTCATGCGCTTTGCCGAGAATATCCCAAATCGCAATTTCGATGCCGCTGAACACACCCATCATGCTGATATCGGGGCGTTGCGTGAACCCGGCCGAGTAAACACGCCGGAACATGGTTTCGACATGATGCGGATCTTCACCGGCGATAAACCGCTCGAAGGTATCCTCAACCATTGTGCAGGCGATGTCTCCCGACACCGGAATACCATAACACTCGCCAATACCCTCGATGCCATCGTCTGTTGTGATCTTGACGATCACCCAGAAGGCCCCACCGATACCGCTTGGCGGCACCGTAACCCAGGTTTTGATATCCTTCAGAATCATATTCTTGCTCGCGCTAGAAAACCTTACCTAAGTTACTCCAATCGATTGTTTTTCGAAACTAAAATCTGGAGATGATGTTTTCTTGAAGCTACAGGGTTACTGACTCTGAAATCCATTGTTTAACGAGGATTTCTCATAATTCAGTCGAAAACGGACTCTGAGAGCATTTGACCGAGAGTTGGCTTACAACCAAAAGCGGAAGCTCTTAACTACTGCAATCAAGTACCGTGTTCCCCAGAAACTCCAACTTAACCCAACTCCGTGTCGAGTCCAAAAAACCCACTATACTTGAAAAAAATGAAGCAGGAGTTTAAAGGCATGATCACCATAAACAAAAAGACTGGCCTGAAAAAAATAATGGTCACAGTGGTAGTTCTCGCATTGATATCAATCCAGCCAGGCTGCACGATATCCAACAAAAGCGCGTCAACGAGCATGACGTTGTTTGATGCGCTGGGTAGAACCAAAGATACGTCTGCTTTTGGTGCAGACAAGATATTTGGAATTGTTTCCATTACGGCCGAACCCTATATTACCCAGGTCGATGCCGATTCCAGCCTGAGCGGAGCATTTAGTGCGTTATCGTCGGACAAAGGCTTTTTCGAAAACTCACAGCAGATGCTCGACAAGTCAATTCCAACTGTGTTCAGCAGCATGTCAAAAACCAACAACTATCTTTTGTTGCCAGAGAAGAATGTTACTGGTGACAGTAATTATGCAAACACAAAGACTTCAGGAAATTCTATTTTTGGTAAGAAAAATATTGCCCGCGGTTATAAACGTATCAGCGACAAAAAGAATTTGGCGTCCCTGGCACGAGATTTGGGCCTTGATGCTGCCGTGCATGTCAACATTTCCTATGGGTATTCAATCGATGGAACAAACTATAACGGTTTAGTGCAGGTTGGCAAAAACTTTGCGACGGTTAAAGTCGATCTAATGGCTGTCAATCAAGATGGCAAGGTTATCTGGAAAGAATCAGACGCCACCGTCGCGAAAAGCCCGGTTAGCAGTAGTTCCCAGGTCGGGGACGCGGCGGATTTTAAGAAACTCGAGCCGCACTTGCTGCAGAGTCTGAGGGCGACCCTGGGGAAGATCATGAGCGAACTCAATACTTAAAGCAATTAGCTTTATAGTTTGAAAATAACCTTATCGTTGACTCCACCGACTGTACCAATAAAATTTTAAATATCGAAACCCCGCCACCGTGCGGGGTTTTTTATTTCTGCCGAGTGTCTCATATTGGCTGAAATGCGATGCCCAGTGAACGCAGTTGAGCGCCTGCTACAGAGAGGTCCGACCCTTGTGTATTTTCTTTTTATTGACATTCATTTTTTAAAAAAATCAAACCTAATTCGTAACACCCCTTCAAACCAGCTATCAATACTCAGGCCGTCTTTTTTTTCAATTACATTAAATCCACTCTGTGTTTCCGGCATTATCTGCTTAAGTTGAATTTCATCATTCGGATAATGCACCGTCAGACTCACATGGTAAGGATAATAGCCGTCAAGGAATTTGCGATAGTAGGGCCCGTTTTCCATACCATAGGTCTTATCGGATAAGTGTCGCAATATTTTCACATCCGCCTGCACACAAAGCACTGCGCCTTTCTCTACATCCTCCAGTTCGACGCTATGTTGCTTAACACGAGTTTGTGCAATTTGTTCGACGCGCGTCAGTTGCAGATTTTTCATTTCACGATATGCATACTCCACATCGGTTCTGCCCACCGCATCCAGGTGTCGGTAACATTGTTGCATTTTTACCCAGCCCGTTTGCAAACTCTCGCCGGTTATCCATAGGTGAGTATCAGAATGTAAAATCGACTGGTCATGGATGGGGGCGATAAACTCCAACTGGCCTTCATTGACTTGCAAGGTGCGCCATTCGCTGTCGTCATCGATCCAGCTTTCATCGACTGGCGATTCTGCCGCAGTAAGCATTACAGGAAACAGCAGAATACAAATTGATTTAATTGTAATGTGTTGACCGGTGATAAGCTTCATACTTGACAACGACTAACCGGTAGTTCACCGACATTATCGATATTCTACTTCCTGTCGTCGAAATAGGGTACCAAGTGTCAGTTCCTTCAACCGGGCGTCACGATCAAGTCCCCAGATTTACAGTTGCTATTTAATTTAGCCTGACATTTGTGTGACGACTTTTTTGTGCTCAGCGCGAGAAACCGTTGAATGTTCGATCGTGACCGAAGATTGCCTCACACCAGAGCTTTTTGAGGGTTTATTTATCAGATAACAGACGCTCAGACTCGATGAGTCAGCGGCGATTAACGACCGGCAGTGTCATTCAGATATGAAACATCAGGGGCTGTCGAAATTACTTACATTCTAATAACTACTCTAAGTAGTGCGTAGTAAACCTGCATGGGTGCTCAAAATATAAGGTTTGACTCAGTGAATCGCGAAATCGAGGGTTGATAGTTCTTTACCTTTACTCAGTGTATTCTAAAGCACAGTATGGGAAGCAAGTATTGAACCAAAGGGAATTGCTATGTTTTCAGCAAGGAATGCTGTTAGAAAGGCTAGTGCCAGATATAGACGCCATCAACCGGAACTAACGTTACCCTACCAATTTGTAGAAACGTATTATCTCGAGATTTTCGACTATATGGAGCGCCAGGGTAAAACCCTGTCGACGCATAAAAAAGAATTCGATGCTTATCTAAAATGCGGCAACTGAGTTACCCATCACCTAGTCAAAAAATATATTCAAGGATACAGGTATGACATCGCTATTCCCGAAACATGCCCAGGTCGCCATCATTGGTGGTGGTATACATGGTTGTTCTGTGGCCTATCATCTTGCCAAAGAAGGGTGGACCAACATCGTTCTGATCGAGCGGAAGAAACTGACAAGTGGAACAACCTGGCATGCAGCGGGCCTGGTCGGGCGCTTGCAAGGCGGTCATGCAACAACGGATTTTGCCAAGTATGGCTCCGATCTTTTTGCAGAACTGGAAAGCGAAACAGGACAGAAAACAGGTTACAAATGTTGCGGCTCGATCTCCATTGCAACCAATGCAGAGCGCCTGGCTGAACTTCGTCGGCAAGCGGACTTTGCATTAATCCATGATGTGGAAGCCTATGAAATCAGTGTTTCAGAAATCAAGGAACGTTGGCCTTTAGTGAATCCTGAAGGAGTTCTCGGGGGAATTTATGTTCCTGGCAACGGTTATATCAACCCAATCGATTTAACCATGGCTTTGATGAAAGGTGCCCGTTCAAGGGGGGCACAAATATTTGAAGACACCCGGGTCGAAGAGGTTCTGATGTACGACGGCAAAGCCAGTGGTGTGCGCACGGACAAGGGGGTTGTTGAAGCTGATTTTGTGGTCAACTGCGCGGGAATGTGGGCTCGCGAATTGGGAAGACAGAACGGCGTGAATATCCCGCTGCATGCCTGCGAGCACTATTACCTGGTCACTGATGCCATTCCCGATCTTCCGCAGGATTTACCGGTTCTGCGATCATATGATGATTCTACCTACTTCAAGGAAGACGCCGGAAAACTACTCTTTGGCTTCGCCCACAATCAGGTAAAACCGTGGGGTATGAAGGGTATTCCTGAAGATTTTTGCTTTGATTCATTGCCGTTTGTTGAAGATGACGTTATGGATGTTCTCGAATTGGCACTGAAGCGTGTTCCTATATTACAGGAAACGGGAATCCGGACCTTCTTCAATGGGCCGGAAAGTTACTCTTACGATGGTAACTTCATTCTCGGTGAGGCCCCCGAGGTAAAGGGTTATTTTGTTCTGGCGGGCGTCAATTCGACAGGTATCCAGTCAGGAGCTGGCGCGGGGCGTGCCCTGGCGCAGTGGATTATGAAGGGGTTTCCTCAACATGATTTGAACGATATGGATCCCGCGCGCAATGAAGAATTTCAGGCGCGCGACCTTTACCTGCAGCAGAGAACCCCCGAGACCCAGACACGAACCTATGCCATGCATTGGCCGAACTATCAGCGTACCACCGCGAGAAACATCAGGAAGACTCCATTTTACAATGCCTTGCAGGAAAACAGAGCCTGTTTCGCCGAAGTTCAGGGTTGGGAACGCCCAGCCTGGTTTGCGCCGGAAGGTGTCGAACCCAAGATCAAATACAGCTTTGGCCGACAAAACTGGTTCTGTTACGCACAGGAGGAACAAAAGGCGGCCCGTGAATCCGTTGCCATGATTGATTATTCCATGCTGGGCAAGCTTTTGGTTGAAGGAACGGATGCCGAGCGCTTCCTGCAGCGGCTATGCACAAACAATATGGCGATGAACACGGGGCGGCTGGTATACACGCTGATGCTCAACGAGCGTGGTGGCATTGAAAGTGACATGACCGTGGCTCGTTTTGCGCAAGACCGCTTTATGGTCATGAGTTCCATGGCGCGCACCAGGCGCGATCACTTTAGGCTTCGCGACCATATCCAGGTTGACGAAGATGTCAGGCTTCGTGATGTCACTTCGGCTTATGCAATCCTGTCCATCATGGGGCCGAAAAGTCGCGATCTTATGCAAACAGTGTCTGGCATTGATATGTCAAACGAGGCTTTTCCTTTCAATAGTTGGCAAGAATTCCATATTGGGCATGCCGCGGTATGGGCTCAGCGAATTTCATTTTCAGGGGAACTCGGATGGGAGATATTTATTACCCCGGATTTTGCGGAACATGTTTTTGATGTGCTCATGGATGAAGGACAGGCCTTTGGTCTCCGCCTGATTGGCGGCGAGGCGCTTAACGCCCTGAGGATTGAAAAAGGATATCTGCATTGGGGCCACGACATGTCTTATACCGAAGCACCCCATCAAGTAGGTTGCGAGTTTCTCTGTAAAACCGAAAAACCAGTTTCCTTTATTGGCAAGGAAGCCTATATGGAGAGACGGGAGCAAAAGTCTGGTCCGTATCTTTGTTCCATTAAACTTAACGATCCAGATCCCATGCTTTATCACAACGAACCAGTTTTGCGCGACGGTCTTGTAGCAGGTTTTGTGACATCGGCTGCTTATGGCTACACTGTCGGTTCGGCCGTTGGCCTTTGTTTTGTATATTTGCCCGAGGGTTCGACAGACAAACAAGACCTTGAAACAGGGCGCTACGAGGTCATGGTTGAAGGAAAGGCAATAGCAGCAACGATTAGTCTGAGTCCTTTTTTCGACCCGTCGAGTGAACGGATGTTTTTAGGTGAGAATTAGAACTTAACCAAAAGAGGCGCTGTGGATTCAAGTCCGCCGCGATACAGAATAATGTCGATCAAATTAGAAACCGAAATTGTGAACCGTGAAGCCTATGATCGTGCCGTTGAGCGGTTTCGGCAAGCAGGTATTAAATTACCGACAATCTCCCAGTTAGCCGATCCCGTGTCTTCGCGTGCCGAGATTGAGTCCCATATACAATCTGCTGATCCTGATTCACCGGATGCGCGTAATCTTTTTCGCGTGCACTGGCACAATGCAGCTGATCGCAAAAGCCTGGTCGATGTGCCCGCACATATCGTTCTGCCTTCAGAACTGACCGGTGTTGATGCAAAAATTGTCGTAGCTATCGGTAATCGCTTCCCAATGATCCGCGCGCATAAGGTCCTGGCCGCTTATGGCTGCCTGGTGCCACGACTGATTACCGGGCAGTTTGATCCGACTCATCATCGCGCGGTTTGGCCTTCAACGGGGAATTACTGCCGGGGCGGCGTCGCTATTTCTCGCATTCTGGGGTGCCGCAGCGTAGCCGTTTTGCCCGAAGGCATGAGTCGAGAAAGATTCGAGTGGCTGGAAAACTGGGTAACCGACCAGAGCGACATTGTGCGAACTTATGGCACCGAAAGCAACGTCAAGGAAATCTACGACGCCTGCAACGTAATGGCTGAAGATACTGAAAACGTAATCCTCAATCAGTTTAATGAGTTTGGCAATTATATCTCTCATCGTGCAGTAACCGGGCCGGCGCTGGAGCGTATCTTTAATGCCGTTAATACCAACGGAAAAATGAAAGCACGTGCCTACGTGGCTGCCTCTGGTTCCAGCGGAACGCTCGCCGCGGGGGACCATCTGAAACAACAGCTTGGCACCAACATCTGTGTTGTCGAGGCGCTCGAATGCCCAACGCTGCTCAACAACGGCTATGGTGATCATAACATCCAGGGAATCGGCGATAAGCATGTGCCATTTATTCATAACGTGTTGAATACGGATTATGTGGTTGCGGTTACAGACAAGGCATCGAACGCGTTGAACCTGGTGTTTAACACACCCGTCGGCCGGGACTTTTTGACAAAACGCACCGGGATATCTCAAGATGTTATCAACGGATTGGCCGATCTGGGGCTTTCATCCATAGCCAACGTCCTCGGTGCTATCAAAATGGCGCGGTACATGGGACTGGGCGCCGATGATGTGGTTCTGACGGTGGCAACCGATGGCGCAGAAATGTATGGCACCGAGATCGCCAAGGCAACCGCAGAAGACTTTGCTGGCACATTCAATGAACTGGCGGCCGCAGAAAGTTACGGTCGCTACCTGTTGGCAACAACCACCGATAACATGGAGGAAATGACCCTGCGTAATCGAGAGCGGGTGTTTAATCTTGGCTACTACACCTGGGTCGAGCAACAAGGCGTATCGTTGGAAGACTTCGATGCCCGACGTGACCCGGATTTCTGGAACAGTCTTATGGAGGTAGTGCCGGCCTGGGATCGGATGATTAACGAGTTCAATAGCGCGGCGAGCTAGCCTGGAACCTATTTTCAGAGGAAGGAATTTTTTGATCCGGTGTGGGCAATCTGGAGAGCTGGGGGGCATCCGTGGGCTCGGTGACTGGACTGCTCTGGAGCGGGTTGCCGGTACGGATTTTTAGGTTTTCTGGTTTTCAAAAGCAGATGCTCGAATTTGATATTTCAGCGGCAGCTAACGACTGCGGTTTCAACCGATCGACGCAACACATTGGTTAAATCGTTCGGCTGGCGTCTCATAGTCTAACGTTTTTCTTGGCCGCTCGTTCAGCCGTCGAGCCACTGCATTGAGTTTTGCCTGCGAGTGCACTGAGAGGTCGGTTCCCTTTGGGAAGTACTGTCTGAGCAAACCATTGGTGTTCTCGTTGGAACCACGTTGCCAGGGGTTTTGTGGATCACAGAAGTACACCTTTATGTCGGTTGCCAATGTAAACCGCGTGTGATCAGCCATTTCTTTGCCGCGGTCCCAGGTAAGCGACTTGTAGAGTTCCGCCGGTAGTTTGTGGGCTTGCTTGATTAACGCGGTGATCACCGTCTCAGAGTCTTTACTGTTGACCTTTGCGAGCATCACGTAGCGCGTGTGGCGCTCAACCAGCGTTGCGATCTGGCTTCCCTGGGTGCCGAAGATCAAATCGCCTTCCCAATGACCTGGTACGGCTCGATCTTCAACGGCGGCGGGCCGTTCGCTGATCGATACCATATCGGTAATTTGTCTCAAACCCTCGCCCTTGAGATTCTTGTGGCGCGAGCGACGCATGACATGTTTGCGTCTAAGGTGCTGCTGCAACTCCTTTTTCAAGGCGCCCCGGGCCTGGATGAAGAGGCTGCGATAGATCGTCTCGTGTGACACTTGGTAGTTCTCATCATCAGGATACGTGCGCTTCAACCAACCAGCGATCTGTTCAGGCGACCACTCCAGTCTGAGCTTGTTCGCTACGACCCGGGCTAACGCACGGTTCTCCAGCAGTTTACAGGTTTTGGGACGATGTGCTCGATCCCAGGCAGATTGATCAGCTTTGTTTGCTCGATAACTTCGCCGGCCACCGTTGCGCCTTATCTCTCGACTGACCGTGGATGGTGCCCGGCACAGTGACGCTGCGATCGAACGGATGGGATGACCGGCAACCACACCGCGGGAAATCTCTTCACGTTCCGCCAGCGTCAATGCTAAACGCGATCGACGGCGTTGTCTCGGACGTATCCCACCAGTCTCCGTCAGGATGCGTTGTATCGATGAATGACCCCGATCAAACAGGCGCGCATCGAGTTAAGAGATTCGCCTTTCTGCCAGCGATCCC
>JAOTYD010000018.1 GCA_029862005.1 Gammaproteobacteria bacterium
GCCGGGTAACTCTCGACCTCGAGTTCGCGCGCTGTTACTTCGAGCCTGCGTCGACCCAGCTCGCTGCGCGCGCTGTTAAGTGCGGTGTCGGCGCTCAGGTTCTGTTTTTTAAGCTTGACCAGGCGCTCGACCTCGTCATCCGCCAGGGCTAACAGTTCGCGTTCGGTTGCCAGCGATGACCGGTTGGACTGGTGGCGGATTTTGAGTTCTGCGATCTGGTTATCGATATCGCGCAGATCCGCTTCAGCCTGGAGCAGGGACGCCTCAAAATCCCGTCTATCCATGCGCAGCAGGGATTGCCCCTCGATCACCCGAGCGCCATTGCGCACCGAAACGCTCTCGACGATACCACCACCCGGTGCGGCTGCTTTTAACTGTTCGGGTGACTCGATGCGACCGTATAACGTAACGCTGGGCGAGAGCGTCTGCTGCTCGGCCCTGATTACGTCGATCTGCCAGACTTTTTCGGTAAGCGCGGGTTTGTCACGCTCGGTCTTGCTGGAGACCAGTGAATAGTAAAGGCCGCCGGAGAGAAGGAGTACCAGCAGGGGCAGGATAAACTTGGCCGAAGTCCTAGCTTTCATGGTGGATCCAGAAACCGAAACTGTAAAGCATGTGCAGTATATACCCTTGGTGTGGGATTGTTACGCTAGGAATTAGCTTGCTCGAAGCGATTCAGACTGCGATTCTTGGATACCCTGCGCGGGTCAAATACCTGTCCGTTCATTACCAGGTGTACGCCCAACGGCAATAGCTGAACCGCAGCACTGGCGAATCCCAGGTTAAAGGTTGCATCGCTGTCCCGCATGCGTGCCGGCTGCATTGCACCGAGCAGGACAATGGTTTTATCCCTGATTTCCAGCAGGGCCCGTGCGGTTTCTACCATCGTGTCGGTGCCGTGGGTGATTAAAATTCTTTTCTCTTTTACACTGCTGACCGCATTGCAGATTATTTCTCGATCAGCGTCGTTGATATCGAGACTGTCTTTTTTGAGTAGCGACGTAATCTCGTAATCAAAGCTGACATTAGCTTCCTCGAGCAACTCACCGATGATCGGATCACCAATATGAAATTCGCTTTTGACGTCGAAATAGATCTTGTCAAAAGTGCCGCCAGTGGTGAATATCTTGATCTTCAAGTTCTACTCCTGATTGTGCATGCCAAAGTAAGGCAAATAGCCAATCTGATATTGTAAACTGGACATGACGACTACACTAACCTGTTTAATTTGAATGAGCACCGAACCATTAGTTCAGCATAAAGTCCCTGTTATCGCGCTAGCCTGCGCCTGTTTGATTGCTTTACTGGCGTTCGGCCCGCGTTCCGCAATGGGTTTTTTCCAGCTGCCGATTTTGCAGGACACCGGCTGGGATCGCAGCACGTTCGGCCTGGCGATGGCCCTGCAGAATTTATTCTGGGGTATGGGACAACCCCTGTTTGGTGTGATTGCCGATAAATTCGGCGCCTGGCGAGTTCTCGCGATCGGCGCGGTACTCTATTTTGCTGGCCTCGTGGTGATGGCGATCGCACCAAGCCCGGTGTGGTTGCACATCGGCGGTGGAGTTCTCATTGGTCTAGGCGTTGCGGCCTGTTCCTTCGGCGTCGTGCTGGCCTCGATTGCGCGCATGGTCAGCCCGGAAAAACGTTCGTTTGCGTTCGGTTTGGGCACCGCCTCGGGTTCGGCCGGCATGTTTGTATTTGCGCCGATTTCTCAGGGGCTGATCGATGCGCTGGGTTGGTCTGACAGCCTGGTTGCGATTGCTCTGGTGATGTTGCTGATCCCATTACTGGCAATTCCGTTGCGCGGTAATTCGAGTACCTCGAAATTTGCCGCGGTCGAATTCGAGCAAACTGCCAGGGCTGCCTTACGCGAGGCCTTTGCCACCCGCGGGTACTTGCTGCTGACGTCCGGTTTTTTCGTTTGCGGTTTCCAGGTCGCTTTCATTACCGCCCATTTCCCGGCCTATATCAGTGACCTGGGTATTGCGTCACGCTGGGCGGTGGTTGCCATCAGTTTGATCGGGTTTTTCAATATCATCGGTTCGCTGGCGTCCGGTATTATTGGTCAGCATTACTCGAAACCGATTTTACTGAGCCTGATTTATATTGCCCGGTCTATCGCATTTACCGTGTTTTTATTGACGCCAGCCACCCCGGTTACCGTGGTCGTGTTTGCCGTCGTGATTGGTTTGTTATGGTTGTCGACCGTGGCCCCGACCAACGCGCTGGTCGCGGTCATGTTTGGTACCCGCTACCTGGGAATGCTCGGGGGCATAGTTTTCTTTTCGCACCAGGTAGGATCTTTCCTCGGGGTCTGGATGGGTGGCGTACTTTATGATGCGACCGGGTCCTACGACGTGGTTTGGTGGCTCGGGGTAGCGCTTGGAATTTTCGCCGCGATCGTGCACTGGCCAATCCGCGAAGAACCAGTCCAGCGGCCTGTCCCACAAACCGTCTAATCCTTTAAACTTACTGCTTTTTGACCATCAGGCTTCTAGGTCAAAAGTGCCTCTATCGGTCACCTATCAGAGTTCCAGCTCTCTCGGATTGAAGGCTGCAAAAGGCGCTCCCAACTGGCGCAAGCGCCAGTTGATCCATCCATGGAATCGCTTGGAGCGCGGCGTCCATGCCGCGCTACACTTTTGCAGCCTTCAATCCGAGAGAGCCTGAATAAACATCAGTATAGAATGCTACGGTCGAGAGTCCGGAATGCGCAGTTTAAACCAGCGGTGGTTCGTCGCTTAGCAGTTCGTCAGTATTCGGATCCAGTTCTTCGTGATAGGCATCGATGTTCTCCGCTATTCGATCAACGGCTTCGTAGCTGGCAATATTAAAAAGAGCCTCGCCCGCGAATACCAGCGGCAAATTGGTTTTACCAATAATGATTCCCGAAACTGGACTAACCAGCTCCTCGGTGTTTTCCCCAAGGGGATTATTAATGTAGGCCAGCAGGTCACCGATTTCGACCTTGGCTCCGGTCGCGACCAGGGAGCGCAGGATTCCACTTTGCGCGGCTCGTACCCAGCGAGTGGTATTTGCGACCAAGGCCGCTGATTTACGCTGCTTCTTGCTTTTGGCGCGCATGCCGAGTTCCCGCATCACCTGTAGCACACCCTTGACACCGGCCCTGATCGCGACTTCGTCGAAACGCAGCGCTTCACCTGCTTCGTAAAGTAATACATTGATGCCATGGCCGTGTGCGGCATCGCGGAAGGTTCCTTCTAGCAGCTTAGCATTGAGGATGACCGGAACTCCAAACGCCTGAGCCAGGACTTCCAGGTCCGGGTTGCCACGCAGGTTCGCGCGAATCTGTGGCAGGTTTTCGCGATTGACCGCACCAGTGTGTAAATCGATGATGTGGGTACAGTGAGGAATGATTTGCGTCATTAGCACGTGGGCGAGACGTGCCGCCATCGATCCATTCTCGGAACCGGGAAATGACCGATTTAAATCGCGGCGGTCAGGCAGATAGCGCGATTTGGAAACGAAACCGTAGACATTAACCACGGGGATCGCAATCAATGTACCCTTGATGCGATCGATGAACTTGTGCGACAGCAGGCGCCGAATAATTTCAACGCCATTGATTTCATCGCCATGCAGCGCGGCGCTGACCAGCAATACCGGCCCGGGATTGCGACCGTGTACTACATGTACCGGCATGTTAACGCTACTGTGCGTGTAGAAACTGGGTAACGGAATATCGATTGACTGGCGGCTGCCGGATTTAATGGTAACCCCGGCGATTTCAATGGCAGACTGCATATTATTGTTGACTCTTAGCCCTTGCCACGCGTCCTGGTTTTACCGGGTTTTAACTTTTCCAGGTTGCTGATGATCAAACCGGCGACATCCTTGCCGGTAGCACCTTCGATACCCTCCAGCCCGGGGCTTGAATTGACTTCCATGACTACCGGGCCATGATTGGAGCGCAGCAGATCAACACCGGCAACATTTAAACCCATGATGCGTGCCGCCCTGACTGCAGTTGAACGCTCCTCCGGTGTGATTTTAATCAGGCTCGACGCACCGCCTCGATGCAGGTTGGAGCGGAACTCGCCTTTTGGTGCCTGGCGTTTCATCGCCGCGACTACTTTGCCGTCGATGACAAAGCAGCGGATATCGGAGCCTCCGGCTTCCTTGATGAATTCCTGTACCAGTATATCGGCCTTGATGCCCATGAATCCCTCGATGACGCTTTCGGCCGCTTTTTGCGTTTCCGCGAGAACCACCCCGATGCCCTGGGTTCCCTGGAGTAACTTGACCACCAGGGGGGCACCACCCACCATTTCGATGACGTCCTTGATATCGTCGGGCTTGTTGGCGTATCCGGTCAACGGCATACCGATACCCCTGCGGGATAACAGTTGCAATGAGCGCAGTTTATCCCGCGAGCGGCCGATAGCTACCGATTCGTTCAACGCGACCACGCCCATCATTTCGAACTGTCGTAAAACAGCCAGGCCGTAGGCCGTTACCGATGCACCAATCCGCGGGATAACGGAATCGAAGCCTTCGAGTACCTCGCCACGGTAGTGGATCGAGGGTTTGTGTGCCGCGATATTCATGTAGGCGCGCAGCACGTCAATGACGACTATTTCGTGACCGCGCTCTTCGGCGGCCTCGATAATGCGTCGCGAGGAATACAATTTTCGATTTCTCGAAAGAAGTGCAATTTTCATCTGGATGTTCGCCTATAACCCGTATAGTTTGCGCGGCCTTAGTTTGCCATTAATGTAGGACGCGCCAGGATCAACCACAAATCGATTCTCCATAGCCCGGCGTCCCAGCAGCATACGAAAGCGCATAGTATCACGGTTAGTCAGGGTCATCTCAATAGGCTGTTCGATATTTCCGATCACGAGTCGGCTTTGAATGACGTAACGCATTTCACGGTGACCGCCGGAATCGGTGACCTCGCGAAAATCGAAAACCGGGGCGTGGCACTCGACTTCGAGCCCGTCATTGCGCTGGATCGGATGGATCATAAACCGCAGCATATCAACGCCGTCTTTCTGGTAGGGTTCGATCAAAAATGCATGCAGCGCCGAGGTGCGGGCACCGGTGTCAACCTTGGCCTTGAGTGCAGGCAGATTCAAATCGGGTAACGCGACCCATTCCCGCCACCCGATCGTAGCCTGCGTCGATGTTGAAATCGGAATGGTCATGGCATTCCCCTGTCTATGCCAGCGCTGATGTCTCGCGGCAGCGATGTACCAGGTTTTCGATCATCTGGTCACAGTACTGCAGTTGCTCGCGACCGACAAATTCGTCAGGTTTATGGGCCTGGTCGATACTGCCCGGTCCACATACCAGGCAATTGATGCCGAGGCTATCGAACAATCCGGCCTCGGTACCGAAGCTGACATTGGCGCCGATATTGTCAATCGGGTTGATGGCGCGGGTGTAAGCGATGACCGTTGACGCCGGGTCGGTATGCAAACCCGGGTAGAAAGAAGTTTCGTCGAAGCGGATATCGCTATCGGGATGGCGAGTTTTCATGTCGACGAGCAATACATCGTTGGCGTAATGCCTGATCTCGTGCATCAGTGCGTCGAGATCTTCCTGCGGCAAGTTGCGAATCTCGAACTCGAACTCGCACTGCCGGGGCACGATGTTGAGTGCAGTACCGCCGCTGACTGTGCCAACGTGAAAGGTCGAATGGGGAACCGTGTAACTCTGGTCGGTCAACTGCTGCTGCACGCGGGTGTTCATATTGCGGATAAACGCAATCAGCTCGGCTGCATACTCGACCGCGTTAACGCCGCTGGCAATATAGGCGGAATGACAGGACAGTCCACTGACGGTAACCCGGTAGGAAAGCTTGCCCTTGTGGCCGAGGACCATGCTCATGTCAGTTGGCTCTCCGATCAGGCCGATACGTGGTTTGACTTCGAATCCTGCCATCGCATCCACCAGTTTTTTCGCACCGAGACAACCGATTTCCTCGTCGTAGGAAAACGCCAGGTGTAGCGGCATTTTTAATGACCGGGCAGTCATCTGGGGTAGTCCGGCAAGCACGCAGGCGATAAAGCCTTTCATGTCGCAGGAACCGCGGCCCACCAGCAACTTGTCCTCGGTTTTTAACTGATAGGGATCACTATGCCAGTCCTGGCCGGTGGTCGGCACAACATCGGTGTGTCCGGAAAGCATCACACCACCAATGTCATCAGGACCGATCGTCGCGTAGAGATTGGCACAACTGCGGTCATCTTTGTGTACCAGTTGTGAGACGATGCCGTGGTCGTCGAGCAGGTTGCGCACGAAGTCGATCAGTTCGAGATTCGATTGGTTGCTGGTGGTATTGAAAGCGACCAGGCGGGCAAGAATTTCCTCGCTGTTCACCTATGGATCTCCAGGAACGCCGTAGGATGGGGCGTCGTCCGGATTGTAGGCGCGCGTTATGTAATCGTCGATTTGCGGCTCGTAAACCTCCCAGCCAGCCAGCATTTTGGCGATCGGGTCATCGTCCCAGTCGATGCGTAATTCGGCCAGCGGCCAGGATGGCTCGCCACCGATTAACAGTCCGGCGGAATGTAGCTGCCCGGCTTCGCCGCCAGCCTCGACCCCCGCGACCAGCGAACCCAGGACACGCGCGCCGAAATTTCCGCTTGAGTTTTCGAAAGCATTCACCATCGCCTCGGGCACACCCTCGTTAGCCAGCAGGTTGCCGGCCGCGACGCAGTGCTTGCCCTCGGTCGAGGCAAAACATCCAAGCATTGCATCACCGCTGAACGATCCAGTTCTGCCGTGGTTGTCAATCAGAGCGAGTTGGCGGTATTTGATATAGGGCGTGCTCGTTACCGCGGCATCAATTACCGCGTCAACCTCGACACCATCGTCTAGCAGGGCGAGCATCTGCGGGCCCAGGCGCGGGTCAGTGATATTTTGACTCAGCGCTATACCCACCCCCGATCGCCAATGCAGACAGCGGCTGCTGACACTGATGCTGGACGATGAAATTGCGGCGCCAAGCTGACCCGTAGTTTCGTCCCAGGCGGCGATCGATAGTGTCATTATCTTTCTCATCGTAAAAGTTAGCGAAGCGGTCCCCGGCTATATCGTCGGCTAATGCCGAGGCTGGATTCGGGTCACTGCCATAGTATAGGGGTTTGATCCGATCGATGAAATTTGTCTTTTGTCTATTTGTGTATCGAGATGCGCTGGTTGCCTAAAGCCGTCTCGAATGCGTCGTCATTCGTCGATTACCGCGGTGGCATCGATTTCAACCAGCCATTCCGGCCGCGCAAGGGCGACCACGACCAGGCCGGTACAGGCGGGATGAATTCCTCTGATATATTCGCCCATGGTTCGATAAACAGCTTCCCGGTGCCGAATATCGGTGAGATAAACCACCAGTTTGGTCAGGTGCTCCATCTTGCCGCCGGCCTCTTCGATGAGCAGTTGAATGTTCTGCATGACGCGATGAGTTTGTCCGACAGGGTCACCGATGGCTACGTTTTCCGTTGTGTCCAGGTCCTGGGCCACTTGCCCGCGCAGGAAAATGATATTGGCCGCGACAACGCCTTGCGATAAATCGTTGTCCAGGTTTTGCTCGGGGTAGGTCTCGCGGGTATTAAAAGGCCTGAGCCGTTTATGTGCCATAAATGATTCTCCCAATGTAATGTAAGGCAGCGAACAGATTTCTGCGGTGCACCGCAAGACATTTTGTCCATGGCAGATGACCGGCTGCCGTTATCCGTAGGTTATGCGCTTTCAGACTCACGTTGCTCGGAAGTATTGTATGCCAGATACTTGCGTTGCGTGGCAATATGGTCCGCCACGAACTTGGCGTCGTGCCAGACACCCCAGATGAAGGAAGACGCTCGTCGTGACTGCCACGGCAATCCCAGGAAATAGACGCCGGGCTCAGTCGAAATACCGCGCTGGTGCTTCGGCCTGCCTGCTTCGTCGACCGCGTCAACCTTTAACCAGCTGTAATCGACAGTGAAGCCGGTGGCCCAGAGGATCGAGGTTATTCCAGCCTCCGCCAGGTTCAACTCCAGTATCGGATCGGTCACGCACTGCGGGTCCGATCCGAATTCGCGAGCTTCAGGCTCCTGCGGAAGATCGAGGCCGTTGCGGGCAACATAGGCGTCGGCTTCGTCTAGCACCGACAGGGTGTTCGCATCCCCTTGCGCAAGATTGTCCGCAAGATCCGTTGCGAAGTGCATCACACCGTCTCGGAAAGATTCCGTCCGCCCAACGAGCGTCATCCCTTGCTCGGCAAAACGCCGGAAGTCGACCGTTTGACCGCCATGAGCACCGCTTACCGCGATCGTGACATGTTCCATTCCTGGCTCGAGGGCTGCGGCATCCCACTTGCCGAGCACCCCCAGCCACCAGACGAAGTCGCGCCCACGATAGCTTCGTGGAGGACGGTCATGCGGGCCGACCGAGAGGTAAACACGTTTTCCTGTACCCAGGAGCTCATCTGCAATCTGTGCCCCCGAAGAGCCTGCCCCAACCACCAGCACCGCACCCTCAGGTAACTGGTCGGGATTGCGGTAGGCGTTGGAATGGATCTGCATGATGCCTGAGTCTTCAGGTACCACGGCCGGTATGACAGGGTGTTGGAATGGTCCGGTGGCGGCTACCACGCTGCTAGCTTCGATCACGCCATTCGACGTTTCGATATGGAAGCCGGGTCGTCCAACATTCCTTTGCACTTCCTTGACCTCCACACCACAGCGGATGGGGGCAGCGATTTTTTCAGCGTAAGCAACAAAATAGTCCGCAACCCGCTCCTTGGGGGCAAAGGCATCGGGATCGACATCGGAGAACTCCATGCCCGGGAACCGATCGTGCCAGGCCGGACCATTGGCAACCAGCGAGTCCCATCTTTCCGAGCGCCAGCGTTCCGCAATTCGGTACCGCTCCAGCACGAGGTGAGGCACGCCGCAGTTGCTCAGATGCTCGCTCATGGCCAAACCGGCCTGGCCGCCGCCAACAACGAGCGTGTCTATTTTCTCAGTTGACATATCTGGGTCCTTTTATGGTGATGATCGACACCGCGCAGGCAGTCTGGCTCTTAGCTTCGAGAAATTGATGCTGATCCATCACACCCCCCTGCGTCTAAATCGGCCCAATATTATGAATGCTTGACGTCAAATAAAGTATTCTTTTTTCAACAATTGATTTTATAAAATCAATCCAAATCCAATCAATCATCGGAATTTAATTCAAAATTAATTAAGTCAGATATACGCAAATAATAATTTACATGCACCAGAAATCACCTCACACTTGTTCTCTATCGCTGATACATGTGCGCACGAAAGAAGCAGCGAATTAACCGAAGATTATCATGCCAATCCACAAGCAAACCATTGTCTTCGAAAGTTTTCTGCAATGCCGCAACCAACAAAATTACAACAACAAAATTCTGGGTAGGGGTAATTTGTAGCCACGCCACAGGGGAGGGGGCCAATGAGTAGAGACCCACGTTACGATATTTTGTTTGAGCCGGTCGCCATCGGACCGGTGACTGCCAAGAACCGTTTTTACCAGGTACCGCACTGCAATGGTGGCGGCTACCGGGATCCATCGTCGGCAGCGGCGATGCGCGGGATCAAGGCCGAGGGCGGTTGGGCCGTTATATTTACCGAGCAGACCGAAATGCACCATACCTCGGAAATCGCGCCCTATATCGAGCTACGCCTGTGGGACGATGATGATATACCGGTACTCGCCAGAATGGCCGATGCGATTCACGAACACAATGCCCTGGCCGGCACCCAGTTGACCTATGCGGGTGTCAACGGTCCCAATCTCTATACCAAGGAGATCCCGCTGGCGCCGAGCGCGATGCCGATCCGGACTTACACCGCGGACCCGGTGAGCGCGCGTGCGATGACGAAAAAAGATATTCGCGATCTGCGCCGCTGGCACCGCAACGCCTGCCTGCGTGCAAAAACGGCGGGTATCGATCTGATTTGCCTCTACGCCGCGCACGGGCATGGCGTGTTTCAGCATTTCTTATCGACCGCCACCAATCAGCGCAGCGACGAGTATGGTGGCAGCCTGGAAAATCGAGCACGGCTGATGCGCGAGTTAATCGAGGAATGCAAGGACGCGGTCGGCGACAGTTGTGGTATTACGCTGCGACTGTCGCTCGATGAAACCCTCGGCGAACTCGGCTTTGCCAACAATGAGGTGCGCGAATTGATCGAAATGCACGCCGAGCTACCAGACCTGTGGGATCTCGCGCATGGCACCTGGGCGGATTGTTCCGGACCATCACGTTTCAAGGAAGAAGCGGCACAGCAGTCACTGGTCGAAGGTATCAAGGCTTTGACGCCAAAGCCCGTGGTCGGTGTCGGCCGCTTCACATCACCCGATGTGATGCTCAAGCAGGTCAAGTCCGGAATTCTCGATTTCATTGGCTGTGCACGACCCTCGATCGCCGATCCCTATATTCCGCGTAAAATCGATGAAGGTCGTATCGAAGATATTCGCGAATGCATCGGCTGCAATATCTGCATCGCCGGCGACATGACCATGTCGATTTCACGCTGTACGCAAAACCCGACCTTCATGGAGGAATGGCGCAAGGGCTGGCACCCGGAACGTATCGACGGCAAGGGTGCCAGCGAAACAGTGCTCATTGTCGGCGCAGGGCCCGCGGGTCTCGAAGCTGCGCGCGCCCTCGGCATGCGCGGTTACCAAGTAGTGCTGGCTGAAGCCAAAACTGAATTAGGTGGACGAGTTGCGCGTGAGCGCCATTTGCCCGGCCTGTCGGCCTGGGGGCGAGTTGCCGACTACCGCGAATATCAATTGGGCCAAATGCCCAACGTTGATATTTACCTCGACAATGAACTCGCTGCCGATGACATTCTCGAGTTTGGATTCGAGCACGTGGTGCTGGCAACCGGGTCTCACTGGCGCACCGATGGCGTATCAAGACACCATGTATTGCCGTTGCCAAACGACGGCTCGCTGGCCGTGCATACCCCGGATGATTTAATGGATGGCGAGGTTCTGACCGGAGAGGTGGTTATATTCGACGACGATCACTATTACATGGGGGGTGTGATCGCCGAATTGCTAGTCGAGCAAGGTGCCAGGGTCACGCTGATTTCGCCGGCCGCCTATGTCTCGGCCTGGACCAACAATACGCTGGAACAGGGCGCGATTCATACTCGTCTGGTCGAACTCGGGGTCGATATCATTCTAAATCGGGCAGTCAGCAAGATCGAAGGTGGCCAGGTGTTTAGTGAGTGCGTATATTCGCGAAAAATCGAATCGCATTCGGCGGATCACGTCGCCATGGTCGCGTCGCGCCAGGGAAACGATGTGTTATGGCGGAAACTCAGCAAGCGCGAAGCGGAATGGGAATCGCATGGCATTAAATCGATCAAGTTGATCGGCGATGCCGAATCGCCGGCGCCAATCGCCTGGGCGACTTATGCCGGGCACCGCTATGCGCGTGAACTGGATATGCCCGATATCGGTGATGACCTGCCATTTCGACGCGAAGTTACACAACTGAAAGAATGAAACCTGAGGAGATTTACATGAAACCGGTCAAGCCAGGTGGAGGATAGTAAGTAGAAACGCTATGCCTGGCACGGGGTAGCCGTGACCGTTGCAGGCCTCGCAACGCGAGGCTCGTTTGCGATTGATGAAATGTCGGGGGTATCGAGACCGATCGTCGAATATGGATGCCCCGCCCTCATCGCGACATCATTTCGGGTTTGGCCGATTCACATAAAATCATTAGTCGAATCCGGATCGTAGAAGTTAATCCACTTGATCTGACTGATGAAACCAGGTTCGTTTTTTATAAATTTAATCCCCTGCGTGAATAAGAAAATCCGAATCAAGCGATCGTTAATCAATGCTTTCCATTACTTTTAATCTGCGGTTTAATACCATGCAAACGGTGTGATCACAAACATCGAATATAACCGAAGGTCGAGAGGAGCGTGTCTGAAGTCTGCAAAACCAGCGCCGTCAGAGGGTGCAATATCGCAGTACTATTCAATAGTGCCGGTGACGCGATCGCTGCACCTGGCATAGCTTTAAGCAAATTCGCGGATCGCGAACTCGTGGAATCGGTGACACTATGTCCGCAAGTCATCGGCACCAACGAGGACATGAAGGTATAAAATGACTTCTGCAATTGATATTCACGGCGTTACCAAGATTTATAATCCCGCTTCGAACCAGCCGGTCAAGGCCCTCGACGATGTTTCTCTGACCATCAACGATAACGAGTTTTTCACGCTGCTCGGTCCCTCCGGCTGTGGCAAAACCACCCTGTTACGCCTGATCGCCGGCTTTGAACAGGTATCCGGTGGTGAAATCATGCTGTTCGATGACGAGATCGAAAATCTCGAACCGAATCGTCGACCGGTCAATACGGTTTTCCAGCATTACGCCCTGTTCCCGCACATGACGGTCGCCGAAAATGTCGCTTTCGGTCTCGAGCGCCTGAAGAAACCCAAATCGGAAATCGAGGCCACGGTCGAGCAGGTGTTAACCCTGGTCAAGATGAAGCACCTGAAAGACCGCCGACCCAACCAGCTTTCCGGCGGTCAGCAACAGCGGGTTGCCCTGGCTCGCGCACTGGCGCCAAGCCCGCAAGTATTGCTACTGGACGAGCCGCTCTCGGCCCTCGACCTGAAGCTTCGTCAGGCGATGCGCGAAGAGCTCAAACAGCTACAGAAAGAGACCGGCATAACCTTCGTCTTTGTCACCCACGACCAGGAAGAAGCCCTCGCAATGAGTGACCGGATCGCGGTCATGTCCGATGGTGAGGTTCAGCAGATCGGAGGACCGACCGATATCTACGAGCATCCGGTCAACCGCTTCGTCGCGGATTTCATCGGCGATACTAACTTTCTGGATGGTGTGATTGAGAGTCTTAACGATGATCTGGTGACCTGCAGAATTGGATCGAACAGCATGTTCGAGGCCGAAAACAGCGGTGGTCACAAGGTCGGTGACCAGGTTACGCTATTTCTGCGACCCGAGAAAATCAGCCTGTCGGCACTGGACGATTCCAACGGCTCCAGTACTCGGCCCGGCAAGGTAGCGAACATGGTCTACCTGGGTAACCAGGCAGCCTACACCGTGGACATGGGCGACGGCATCGAACTGACCGCCCAGGCGCGCCCGCGAGAGGACGGTAACCTGCCTTTCGCGATCGGCGACCCGCTCGCCGTTGGATTCTCGGCACGGGCATTGCGGGTATTGGCCCAGTGAGTAACTGGTTACCCAAAAGTGCCGCCGGTAAGCGCTGGCTGGGTCTCGCACCGAGTTATTTCGTGATCGGCATATTTATGCTGGTACCGATGATCATCATGGGCGTGTTTTCCTTTCTGGAACCCAATCCCTATGGCGGCGTCAAGCCGGTAGGGTCGCTGGCCGCCTACATCAAACTCTTTTTCGAATACGACCTGGAAGACCAGCTGGTCTTCAATCCCGGTTATATCAACATCATATTACGCTCCTTCCAGTTATCCTTCGGTGCGACGCTGCTGTGCCTGATTTTCGGTTTCCCGGTGGCTTATTTCATCACGCTGCAGCCCGAAAACCGACGCAATTTTTACATTTACCTCGTCACTATCCCGTTCTGGACCAACCTGCTGATCCGCACCTTTGCCTGGATCATTATCCTCGGCCGCGGCGGCGTGATCGAGACACCCCTGCTCGCGACTGGCATCATCGAGGATTCATTGCGCATGATGTATACGGACGGCGCCATCGCCATCGGCCTGACCTACAGTTACCTGCCGCTAATGGTATTACCCATCTATGCCAGCCTGGAAAAACTCGATTTCCGATTGCTGGAAGCCGCCAGCGATCTGTACGCCAACCGCCTCGAAGTCATGACCAAGGTCGTTATTCCGTTGTGCAAGCCCGGTATTATTGCCGGTTGTATCCTGGTGTTCATCCCTTGTCTCGGCGCGTTCATTGCGCCGAACCTGCTGGGCGGGGGCAAGAAGCTGATGCTCGGCAGCCTGGTCCAGTTTCAGTTTGCATCGGCGCGCAACTGGCCTTTTGGTGCGGCCTTGTCCATGTTGTTGCTGTCCGCCGTGGTTGTCATGCTGATTTTCTACGCCAGGTCGGCCAAAAAAAGAGCAGCCATGGAAGGGGCATGATCATGAGTGAACAAATGCAGCAGTCATCAACCCCACGTGCGCGCAAGAAGATGCTGCCCGTAGGCCACTATCGCGGGCTCGGTGGCTGGACAATTTTTTTCTTCATCTTTCTTTACCTGCCCATCGTCGTACTGATCTTCTATTCGTTCAACGCCAACCGCATGGTGATGAACTGGGGCGGATTTGGACTCGACTGGTACGTGAAGGCGTTTCACAACGCGGATATTCAAAAAGCGGTATGGAACTCCCTTATCGTCGCCACGGTGTCGACGATTTTTGCAACGGCGATCGCTACCATCGGCGCGCTGGTGCTGGCCAGGGGTGGAAATTTCCGCGGCAAGACAGTTTCGCTCGGACTGATTACGCTACCACTGATGGTGCCGGAAATCGTGACCGCCGTGGCGGTACTGATATTCTTTTCTGCGATTGGCCTGAACTGGGGATTGGGCAATGTCATCATTGCCCATGTCACCTTCTGTATTCCATTTGCCTTCATGCCGATTCGAGCGCGACTCGAAGGTATGGATACGTCGCTGGAGCAGGCCGCGCGTGATCTTTACGCTTCGGAATGGGAAACATTCCGTTACGTCACCGTGCCGTTGCTGATGCCGGGCATCGTCGCTGGTGCCATGCTGGCTTTCGTGATTTCCATGGATGACTTTATTATCACGCTGATGGTGGGCGGTGCCGGTTCGACCACCTTGCCGGTCTATATCTATTCGATGATCCGCCGTGGCCTGACCCCGGAGATCAATGCGGTCTCGACTGTATTGCTACTTGTCTCGATCGCCATCGTTACGGCATACTGGGTCGTTTCGAAAAAGACACAGACGAATACTGTGCACTAATCCTGGTTTTATCGCCATAACCAAATGTACCAACTGGAGGAAACTCAAATGAAACGTGTAGTAACCCTTTTCGCCGCGGCCGCTGCGATGCTGATCTCGGGATTGGCACAGGCTTCGGGCGAGCTATTTATCTATAACTGGACGGAATACACCCCGCCCGAACTCATCGCCAAGTTCGAGAAGGAAACCGGTATCAAGGTTTCCGTGGACACTTACGATTCCAACGAAACCCTGCTGGCTAAACTTCAGGCCGGTGCCACCGGATACGACATCGTCGTACCCAGCCAGAACTTTGTTCCGATCATGATCAACGAAGGCCTGATCCAGAAGGTAGGCGTTCATTCGCTACCGAACTATAAAAATTTGGAGGATCGGTGGAAAAAACCGGAATGGGATCCGGAGCAGGAGTATACAGGGCCCTGGCAGTGGGGTACGACGTCGTTCTCGTACAACAGCGAACTGTATTCCGGTAAGGGTGAGTCGCTGAAAGAATTCTTTGAGCCGTCCGGCGAACTCAATGGACGCCTGAGCGTTTTTCAGACTCCGGACGAAGTCATTAGCCTCGCCAACATCTATCTCGGCATACCGTTTTGTTCCGAAGACGCGAAGCAAATGAAAATGGTCCAGGATATGCTGGTCAAGCAGAAGGAATCCGTCGTCGCCTATAACTCTGAAACCATGAGCGACCTGCTCACCAGCGGCGAAGCCATGATGACCAACCACTGGAGCGGTTTCTCGCGGCTGGGTCGCCTGACCGGTGCGCCGATCGTCTATGCCTACCCGAAAGAAGGCGTTGTCGGCTGGTATGACAGCATGGTGGTGCCGACGAGTGCCAAGAACGTCGAAAACGCCAAGAAGTTCATGAATTTCATGATGGATCCGGTCAACATGGCTATGCTGACCGAAAACCAGGGTTATGGTGACGCCGTCAAGGGCACCGCCGCCTACTATTCGGATGAACTGAAATCTGCGCCGGAGATTAACCCGCCGTCCGATTTGAAAGTGTTTTTTGCGCCGACCTGCTCACCCAAGGCCCAGTCACTGATCGACAAGGTTTGGACCAAGGTCATGCAGTAAGCAGTCTCGATACTGTTGATTACACGCCTGGAGCGGCGCTTTTACAAGCGCCGCTCTTTTTTTTCATCGATTTCTCGTAAAGGGCTGCAGCTAGCAATCTATTGCCGATCCGAGATTATTCGATACGATGCACCGGGGAATGTGCAAGTGGCGCAAGGGTGCTTTCCCGATGTCGACCGGAATCGTGGTTGCCGGACCTGGATAACCCGAATCGTTGATGGAGATTGATATTATTGCCGTGATCCCTGAAGATTAAATCCCGTTGTGCAATGAAAAAATAATTAAACGGAGGGATCAATGAAACCGGTAACCGAAGGTGAACGCATCGTTGTCAATCTTGACAAGATGGAATTCGAGCCTTTTATCAATAGTAGTGGTGAGGCCGATGGGCTTGCCTTTCAGCTCGATCGAAGCAAGCGACTCGGTACCGGTTTCCATATCTATAAAATGGAACCGGGTTACACCACGATTCCACACCAACACCGCGGTAATGAAGAATTTTTTATCATCAGCGGCGATTTGACCGATAACGATGGCACGGTCTACCGTGCAGGTGATCTGGTGTTAATGAAAGACGGTACGCAACATTGCTCTCACACCGAGAATGGGTGCGTAATCGTGGTTTATATCGAAGCTCCGGAAGCTAGCGTTTAAGCCTCCTTGATCATGCGATACAGTTCGTCTTTTAAATATAGACGGACCTTCTTGCGCCCCTCGAGATAATCATCGGAGGTGTTTTCTATCCCGGTTTCAATGCGATGGACCTCGTGGTCGACTTCATGATACTCGTCAAATAGCTTGGCAAAATGCTGATTTGTCATTTTCAGATCGTGAATCGTGTCACGGTGCTCGGGTAGCTCATGTACCAGGTCGTGTTTTTCGGTCAACATGGATCTGTTCCCGGTTACCGTTCAATCTTTTCGGCGCAGTTCACGCAGTGCGCGGTAAAAGGCAGCAATTCGAGCCTCGCGGTTGGAATCTCTTCACCGCATTCGTCGCATTGAAAATAGGTGCCGTTTTCAATGCGCAGCAATGCAAACTTGATCATCGCCAGTTCCTGTTCGGAGCTGTTGCCGAGTGATTCCAGCACCTCGTCATTTTCTCGTTCGCTCGCCTGTTCACTCCAGTCGGCCGACATGCCTTCGTGCCGGATGTCCCTGTCGATCGCGTTGATGCGATGGGTCACTTCCTGTTTCAATTCGATTAGTTTTTTCTTGAAGTCTTTCTCGTCCAAGGCAATGCACTCCTGATGTCAGTCTCGAATAACTGTGGAAGTTGTTTTTTACTGATATTTCAAGTATCGATAGATTACCGCTAAAATCCTTGATATGGAACAGGTTAGTAGTCGATCTGGACGTGCTCGGGTGATTTTCGATGTGCGCGGTTTTCGAGTAAAAACACCACCAAACCACTGCAGATTATCAACCCGCTGCCGGTAAAGGATATCCAGTCCGGCCAGTCCCCCCACAGGTAAAAGCCAACCAGCAGCGCAAATGGTAGCGACGCATATTCAAAGGGTGCGACCGCCGGGGCTTCGCCCAGTCGATAAGCCTGTGACATCAGGTAGCCACCGAATGCGACCAGCACACCGCATAACAGCAGTAATTGAAACTGTGGCAGGCTGGGCCAACTCCAGGCGCGCAACAGAAAAGCAGTAGCACCGCCACTGGCGGTGTCGAAGCGGCCGTCACCGATCGCCAGGCCGATAATCGAGCTGATGGCGATGAAGGCGAGCTGGATGTAAAAGGTTAGCGTGCTCGCTTTATCCTGCATGCCGAGCTTGCGCGTCATCATCGTCATCATCGCATAGCACAGGGCTGCCATTACTGGTAACAGGCTGATGAAGCGGAACACTTCGCTGCCCGGACGCAGCATGATAATGACGCCGATCATACCGGCAATGATGACCAGCCAACGCGACAGCCCGACTTTCTCCCCGAGCACGGGTTGGGACAGGATACAAATAAACAGCGGGGCGGTATAAAACAGCGATACGGTTTCGGCAAGCGGCATGGCCGACAACCCGAGGAAGAAGAACATGTTGGCCAGCACCAGCATCGAGCCGCGGATAAAATGCAGTACCGGTCGACGCGTTCTTAAGGTCTTGAGACCACCCTCGAGACGAATAAAAACGCAGACCAGTACCATCGCGAATAGCCCGCGAATCAGCATGATCTGATGTAGAGCAAGGTCTGGACTCAGCCATTTAATAATCGAGTCGCTCAGGGTGAGAAGGGCGATCGCGGCAACCAGGCATAAAATTCCCTGGGTATTTCGATTCAGTGATTCCAGGTAGTTCAATGATGGAAGCTCCGAGGTCCCGGTAGCGGGATCACGAGAATTATAATCCCTCGTATCCCTGTAACACGTTGACCGCGTTGATACCGATCTCCTCAACCGCGTAACCACCCTCCATGACGAATAACGTGGGTAGCCCCAGGTTCGAGATGGTAGCGCCGTAGCGCTTGAAATCATCGCTGGTGAGTTTGAAAAATGAAATCGGATCGTGTTCGAAGGTATCGACCCCGAGCGAAACCACCAGCGCGTCGGGCCCATATTGCCTGATCTTCTGGCAGGCGTCCTCGAGCGCAGCACTCCAGGTTTTGAAATTTGTGCCGGGACCCATCGGGTAGTTATGGTTGAATCCCAGTCCGGCGCCTTGTCCGAGTTCATCGGCAAAGCCCAGGAAATGGGGAAAAGCGTCACGTGGATCGCCGTGTAGCGACAGGAACATGACATCATTGCGATCGTAGAATATTGCCTGGCTGCCATTGCCATGATGGAAATCGACATCGAGGAGCGCTACCCGTGATGCACCCTGGTCGAGAAAGGATTGTGCGGCGACTGCGGCGTTGTTGATGAAACAGTAACCGCCAAACATATCGCTGGCAGCGTGATGACCGGGCGGCCGACACAGTGCAAATGCTTCCCTGGAGCCATCTTGAATTGCGGCCTGGGCTGTTAAAGCCACGTCGACACTGGCGCGCGCGGCCTCCCAGGTGCCGTTTGAAATTGCGGTTTCAGCGGCCATCGCATAATAACCCAGCTTGCCATCGATATGACTGGGAACCCGGTGCTGTTGCATGCCGCGTGCCGGCCAGCAGGTTGCGATCGCTTCTCCGTGGTAGCCTGCCGCCTCCCATTGATCCCAGCAGGTTTCCAGGAAATGGATAAATTCGGCGTCATGGATGCGGGTGACGGCATCGATGTCGAAATTATCCGGGGCGATAACATCGCCAAGGCCAACGTCTTTGACGCGTTCCAGGATGTGCTCGGCGCGTACCGGGCACTCGAACGGTGGCACCAGTTCACCACCGTAGAGTTCGGTTTTCGCGTCGCGCAGGGCGTGTTTGTCGCTGAATACGGTTAGCATCGCTAGTCTCCGGGGGTGATCCGTTGGTCGAGTTTGTAAGACGGTTTTTCGAAGGCCTTTTCGTAGGCCAGGGCAGCGCTGAAGACACGCTGATCATCGTAGGTTCTGGCAACGAACTGGATACCGGTTGGGACTCCGTTGGCGGCGAGCCCGCTCGGCATCGATAGAACCGGGCAGCGGCTCAAGATGTTAAACGGGAAGGTTGCCGACCAGTGCTCCTCACTGATCTCGAGTATCCTGCCATTGATCTCGATTTCATTCTTGGGCCAGGTGCTATTGTTTGGCACACCGGTGGTCATCAGTGTGGGGCAGATAAAAATATCGTAGTTATCCATTAACGGGCCGAAGTGATCATACATGCGCACCGCGGTTTCAATTGCATCGAGGTAATCCCGTGATGTCGACTTGCGTGCGTTTTCGAGAAACCAGACCGAGTAATCGCATAGTTCGTCGCGATTGGTTTCGAGCAAGCTGTCAATGGTGACCGCCCAGCCGTGCGCCCAGTGCTGATGTGCGGCGTCGATGATCGATTGGTCCCAGCCTATTTCAACTTCATCAACGGTTGCGCCCAGTGAGCGTAAAAGTTCCAGCGCGGCCAGCGTGTTGTCACGCACGCCGCTGTCGACCTCCATGAATCCGAGATCCATTGACCATGCAACTTTCCAGCCGTCGAGGCTATTCGGTATCGTGGTATCGATAACCACGTGTTCGCGCAGGCTGGCAATATCCCGGTTGTGAATCCCTGATATCAGATTTTGCATCGCCGCGATATCGTCTAGGCTGCGCGCCATGGGTCCTGAATGGCTGTAAAAATCGAGGTTGAAAACGGGAATTTCGGGGTTTCTGCCGTAAGGGGCCTTGTAGCCGACGACGCCGCATAATGCCGCCGGGATGCGAATAGAGCCGCCAATATCGGTACCCGTGGCAATGGTCGTGGTTCCAGCGGCGAGCGCTGCCCCTGAACCACCCGAGGAGCCGCCCGGGGTGATGTCGAGATTCCACGGATTGTGGGTGATTCCCCACAGGCGCGAATGACAGGATCCCAACAGACAGAATTCCGGCGTGGTGGTTTTTGCATGCGGAATCGCACCCGCGTCGAGTAAACGCTGGATGATGATTTCGCTTTCATCATCGATGCGATCCTTGAAAACCAGCGATGCTGAAGTGCGTCGGGTTCCGGCCAGCCTGAACTCGTCTTTGACGGCGAGCGGAATGCCCTCCAACGGGCGCTGGGTTCCTTTCTGGTAGCGTGCTTCGGCAACTTTGGCCTGTTCCAGCGCGGTATCGAAATAGGTCTCGGTGAAGGCATTGATATGGGGTTCAATCCATTCGCTGCGGTCGATCAGCGCCTGCATCAATTCGACCGGCGACAGGCTGCGATTCTCAAATCGTAACCTTGCCTCTGCGGCCGTCAGATAACAAAGTTCGGCGTCTGACATTGGTTTCAGGGCCTGCCGTCGAGCGTGGCAATGGTTTGGTATAGATCGGGTCTGCGATCGCGGTATACGCCCCAGGCATCGCGAAAGCTGCGAATCATATCCATATCAAACTCGTGTACGAGCACGGTCTCGCTGTGGTCGTCGGCCTGTGCCACTACTTCCCCGGTGTGATCGGCAATAAAAGAATTGCCGTAGAAGGTGAGCTCATAGGTGGAATCCTGCGTGGCGAACTCGGTACCGATACGGTTGGAGGCGATTACCGGTACCATGTTCGCGGCGGCGTGTCCCTGCATGGTGCGCTGCCAGTGGCCGCTGGAATCCAGCGCAATGGCGGGCGGGGGTTCCGAGCCGATAGCGGTCGGGTATAGCAACAATTCTGCCCCCATCAGCGCCATGCTGCGCGCGGCCTCCGGAAACCATTGATCCCAGCAGACGCCGACCCCGATCTTGCCATAACGCGTATCCCAGACCTTGAAGCCGGTATCGCCGGGGTTGAAATAACTCTTTTCCTGGTATCCGGGACCGTTGGGAATATGAGATTTCCGATAGACGCCGAGGATCGCACCGCCGGCGTCGACCATCGCCAGCGAATTGTAGAATGCACGGTTGGCGCGTTCAAACCAGCTGAAGGGGAGTACCACGTCGAGTTCCCGGGCGAGTGACTGGAAGCGCTTCAGCGACTGATTTTCTTCCAGCGTCGTGGCCAGATCGAAATGCTTTGTATCCTGCTCGATGCAAAAATAGGGTGTTTCGAATAATTCCTGAATCAGAATCACCCGGGCATCCCCGGCGGCAGCTTCCCGAATCAGCTTTTCGGCGCGTTCGAGGTTAGCCGGGAGGTCCCAGTTGCAGGCCATCTGTGTGGCCGCGACGCGTAGCATCGACATCGCACTAACTCCATAGGTGTGGCGTGAGACCCAAGATTCTTATCGATTTTCGATAGCTTGGCTAGCATTAAAACCAGGTATGCCGCACAATTTCGGCCAATACGAATGTGATAGCTTCGAATGACTGAATATCCACCACAGGATGCCAATGAAAATTCGCTCTGGAGCGAAGGCGCCGTTTCAGGCCCGGTAATCGAACCCCTGACCGAGTCCCTGAGTGCGGACGTGCTGGTTGTCGGGGGTGGCTACACCGGGCTTTCGAGTGCACTGCACCTGGCCGAAAAAGGCATTTCGGTGGTTTTGCTCGAAGCCAGGAGTATCGGATTCGGAGGCTCGGGACGTAATGCCGGGCTGGTTAATGCCGGTATCTGGAAAACACCGGACGATGTGCAAAAGTTGATAGGAGCGGACGCCGCGAGGCGCTTTAATCTCGCGCTGCGCGATTCGCCCGTGCTGGTTTTCGATCTGGTCGAGCGCTTTGATATGCAGTGCCACGCGAAACGCTGCGGTACCGTTCATATTGCCCACCGCGCAAGCGGTATGGATTATCTTCGGGACCGCTGTCGGCAGCTACAAGATCTGGGCGCTGCGGTTGAGCTAATTGATGGCGATCGCACTCATGCCATTTCGGGATCATCGGTTTACCGTCATGGCGGAATACTCGATCCCGGCGCCGGCACGATCCAGCCGTTGAGTTATGCTCGCTCATTGGCACTAGCCGCGATCGATCAGGGTGCTCGGCTGTTCCAGCAATCCGGTATTAAAAGCCTGGCTCGTCGCGACGATCGCTGGCTGGCAAAAACCGACGGTGGCGAGGTATCTGCCGAGCAGGTGATCATCGCTACCAATGCCTATGCGGATAACAACAGTGAGAAGGTTCGCGAGTCAATCCTGCCGGTATTTATCTTTCATTGCGCAACGCCACCATTACCTGCCGATATTGCGGCATCGATCATTCCCCAGCGTCACGGCCTGTGGGATACCGACAGCTTGCTGACCTCTTCGCGGATTGATCATGATGGACGCCTCGTCATGAGTGCACCGGGTCGTTTACCGGGGTTCCAGCGCACAACGCGGAAGAACTGGTTGATGCGCAAGCGCGATCACCTTTATCCGCAACTTAAAGGCACTCCGTGGGCTTACCAGTGGAGTGGCCAGATCGGGGTAACCTCGACAAAAATTTTGCGCGTACAGCTATTGGCGCCAGGCCTGTTTGCGCCGGCCGGTTACAATGGGCGCGGCATCGGTGTGGGAACCGTAATGGGTAAACAGCTGGCGGAAACTATCGCGAGCGGAAATCGTGATGATTTTCCGTTTCCGATCGAGGCGCTTTATCGCGAAAAATGGTCGAGAATTCGTGCGGGTTACTATGATTATGGAACCCTGGCATTGCAGTTTTTTGGCGGCCGTGGATAAAACCCGGTAGCGGGCATAAATAATCTGGAGATCGATGCATATTGGCTGGAATTATTGGATGGTCCGGATAAAATGTGATCACATTTTACAAGCGAGTGAAACCATGACGCAATCGAAACGAGTAAATTTTGACTGGCAGGACCCGATGTTTCTCGAACAGCAGTTGAGCGAGGAGGAGCGCATGATTCGCGACGCGGCGCGTGAGTATTGCCAGGATGGTCTGATGTCACGCGTGCAGATGGCTAATCGTGACGAAGTGTTTCACCGCGAAATCATGAATGAGTTCGGTGAACTGGGCCTGCTTGGCGCGACCATTCCCGAGGATTATGGCTGTGCCGGTGTTAACTACGTTTCGTATGGTCTCGTGGCGCGTGAGGTCGAGCGTGTCGATAGCGGTTACCGCTCGGCCATGAGCGTGCAATCGTCACTGGTGATGCACCCGATTTATGCTTATGGCAATGAGGCCCAACGCCAGAAATTTCTGCCGCGCCTGGCCACGGGCGAGTGGGTGGGGTGTTTCGGATTAACGGAACCGGATGCGGGTTCTGACCCGGCCAGTTTGAAAACGACGGCGACTGCTGTCGATGGAGGCTACCGGCTTAAAGGTGCAAAAATGTGGATTACCAATTCGCCGATCGCCGATGTTGCCGTGGTATGGGCCAAGCTCGATGGCATTATCCGGGGCTTTATCCTGGAGCGCGGCATGGAGGGATTGTCAACGCCCAAAATCGAAGGCAAGTTTTCTCTGCGTGCTTCATCCACCGGCGAAATCGTGATGCAGGACGTGTTGGTTCCAGAGGAAAACCTGTTGCCGAATGTCGAAGGGCTGAAGGGGCCATTCGGCTGCCTGAACCGGGCGCGCTTCGGTATCGCCTGGGGATCGATGGGTGCGGCCGAATTCTGCTGGCACGCGGCGCGCCAGTACACCCTCGATCGCAGTCAGTTCGGCCGACCACTGGCAGCCACTCAGCTGGTGCAAAAGAAACTCGCCGATATGCAGACTGAAATCGCGCTCGGCCTGCAGGGCTGCCTGCAAATGGGACGCCTGATGGACGCTGATAGTTGCCCGGTTGAACTGGTGTCTCTGATGAAGCGCAACAATTGCGGCAAGGCGCTCGACATCGCGCGTGTCGCCCGCGATATGCACGGCGGTAACGGCGTTTCCGATGAATACCACGTGATTCGGCACGTCATGAACCTCGAGGCCGTAAATACCTATGAAGGCACGCATGATGTGCATGCCCTGATACTTGGCCGTGCGCAAACCGGAATCCAGGCCTTCTCGTAAATGGCCGGACCACTGCAAGGGTTCCGGGTTCTTGATCTGAGCCGTATTCTGGCAGGTCCCTGGGCCAGCCAGATGCTGGCCGACCTCGGTGCCGAGGTGATCAAGATCGAACGCCCCGGCAGCGGTGACGATACGCGCGGCTGGGGCCCTCCCTATATGCCCGACGGGTCCGGGCGGGCTACCACGGAAGCGGCCTATTTTCACAGTACCAACCGTGGCAAACAGTCGGTATGCATTGATATGTCACAGGACGAGGGGCAGGCCCTGATCCGGGACCTGGTTAAAGGTTGCGACGTGCTCATAGAAAATTTCAAGGTGGGTGGGCTGAAAAAATATGGACTGGATTATGAAAGTCTGAAAAATATTAATCCCGGGTTGGTTTGCTGCTCTATCACCGGTTTCGGACAGACCGGGCCCTATGCCGATCGTGCCGGCTACGATTTCATGATCCAGGCGATGGGTGGCATGATGAGCGTTACCGGTGAAGCCGACGGGTCTCCAATGAAAATCGGAGTTGCCTTGGCCGATGTACTGACCGGCCTTTATGCGGCAAATGCGATCCAGGCAGCATTGATTCACCAGCGGAAGACCGGGGTAGGGCAGTATATCGATATGGCGCTGCTCGACGTGCAGGTGGCAACACTGGCCAACCAGGCGATGAACTACTTGGCCACGGGCAACAGCCCCGGCAGGTTGGGCAATGCCCATCCGAATATCGTGCCCTACCAGGCGTTTCAGACTGCCGATAGTTATATCATTCTTGCGATCGGTAATGACGCCCAGTTCGAAAGATTTTGCGATCTGGCAGGCTGTACGGAGCTGGCGGCCGACGCTCGATTTCGCAGCAACAGCAGCCGTGTTCAATACCGTGACATCCTGGTTCCGCAGATCGCGCAAATCATGCTGCAAAAAACGAGTACGGCGTGGCTCGAGGCATTGAATGATCGTGGCATTCCCTGTGGTCCGATCAATAGCATTGAGCAGGTATTCGCCGACCCGCAGGTTCGGCACCGTGGAATGCAGCTCGAACTCGATCACCCGGTTGCAGGCAGGGTTGCCAGTGTCGCCAATCCGATCCGGCTACCGCAAACACCCATCGAGTATCAGCAGTCACCTCCGGTACTCGGAGAGCATACCGACTACGTGTTAAGCAGAATGCTGAAGCTGGATGCTTCCACAATCGGCGAACTCCGTGACAAAGGTATTATTGCCTGAGGGGCCAGGTATCACTGAGACGATAACCGCGAGGCCATGGGTCGTCCGGATCGAGCATGATCTGGTGAGTGCCGGTGATCCAGGCGCGTCCCCGGATCGATGGAATGATCGCCTTTTTTTCTCCCACCCGGGTTTCCTCGACGATGCCGCAGTCAAAGCGGGAATCAATAATCGATCTGCCAATTAACCGGTCTCCCGACTGCATCAAGCCACGGGCATGCAGTACCGCCATGCGTGCCGAGCATCCAGTACCGCAGGGAGATCGATCGAGTTTGCCGGGGTCGATGGCGACTGTGTTTCGACTGACTTTGACCCCGTTTTCTTCATCGAGTGGCAGGCCGAATTCGCAAAATGAAATATGTGCCCAGTCCGGATTGTCCGGGTGTCTGAATTTAAACTGCTCGTTCGCGGCAGCGCTGATTTTTGTTCCGAGCTGTGCCAGGTCACGCGCCTCGTCCGGTTTTATTTCAAAGCCGAGTGCGGCCGCGTCGACGAGCACGAAACTGTCACCGCCGTAAGCGGTATCGACACTTAGCGTTCCCAGTCCCTCGACCTCCAGGCTTGCATCCAGCTGGTCGGCGAAAGAGGCCACGTTATGTACCTCGATACTTTGTGCCTTGCCGTCCTGGCAGTAGGCTTTAACCGGGACCAGGCCGCCGGGTGCCTCGAGGATAAATTCTGTGACCGGTTCCTGCATCTCGATCAATCCACTGTCGAGTAATACCGTGGCGACGCAAATCGAGTTGGAACCCGACATTGGCGGAGTGTGTTCCGGTTCCATGATGATGAATCCAAACTGCGCTTCGGCTTGCCTTGGTGGAACCAGCAGGTTGATATGTTTAAACACCCCGCCACGGGGTTCGTTGAGCAGCAAACTTCTGAGACCCTGGTCGTCGTCAATCCAGCGCGCCTGTTGCCACAGCGTCTCGCCCGGGGGCGGGCTAACCCCACCGATGATCACGTTACCGACCTCACCCTCGGCGTGGCAGGAAACTACGTGAACGATATTTTTACTTCTCATGGATTTCTGAAGTGCAAAAAGAAATGAATAAGCCACGCGATAAGGATCAGGAAATACAATCCCAGCGCCCAGTATATGCTGTCGTGCAGACGCGGCTGCTCGTCAAAATTCGCTACAATCGCAAGTTGAGTAACACATATCGCCAGCAGGAGATGTACGATACCCATCAGCATCATCTGGTGCCGAAAAAATCGCCGGGTTTCTGCTATCCGCTCGGGAGCGAGCCAGTGCTCGGCGTGGGGAATTTTCAATCCGAAGTTCGCGCGTTTTTCGGACCAGGCCGGAACCCAAACAAACACGCCGACCAGCATGAGCACTATGGCCAGGTACAATCCAAAAAATCCATTTTTGCCGGACCAAGCGTTTGCTGCGCCGAGTCCGTCGAAATGCGACGCGACGGTGACCGGCATCTGCGGGTAGTAGTAGCCGACCTGGATAATGGCCAGCATTACCAGCGCAAAGAAAACTCGCGTTAACCAGGTCATGATGAAGATAAGGTTGTCAAAGATACAACCCTAAGTGAGCAGTGGTGCTGTGTCCAGTGGCTTCGATCTGGTGGCACCGGCGGGATCAGGTTCAAACCCCGCGCCATTGCGGGGTTTGACAGAACTGCTAACGCGGGTTACTGGTATTCGAAAGAATTGCTGGCCAGGACCGAGCGATCGTCGTCAAGCACGTTGACGGTCCAGGTACCGGTCCATGAAGGAATCAGGGTTTTACTGGTCCAGACACGCCAGCGGGAACCATTTACCTCGAAGGTTTTCTCAAACATAACCTTGTCATTAAAGGTCCACTGGTGTGTTACGTTATGACCCGACAATTCGTTTAATTCGGTGAAAAAAGAAATCGACTTATAGGCACTACTGTCGATGCTATCCACCATGATCACCGGTTCGTGATCGTCAACGCCGATGGTAAATAATGCACGACTGACTTCACCGGCCAGGCTGTTGCTACCGAGGGACAGGCCCACGAGCAGTACCAGAAATTTCAGTGTTGGATGCATGGAGATCTCCTACAGTGTACTCGCATTGACTATAGCAATAAAATTGGGTGATTGCAGACCTGCCAAACCCCGGCGAGGTCGTCACCGAGGCAGATTGCTGCGGTTTTTACGCAACAGATCGATCATGGCACTTGAACTCAGCGACAGGGTTCGATGCTTGCGCTTTACAATACCGAGCGGGCGATGCACATCGAGCCCTTTCAACCGGCTACTGACCAGGTTGCTGTCGACCATATTCTGCGGCAGGATGCTCCAGCCCAGGTTGGCGGATACCATAACTTTAATGGTCTCCAGGTAATTGGTTTCCAGAACGATTTTGAGTCGATCCTTGTCGGCCGCAAACAGGTTGTTGATAATCTTGCGGGTAAAGGTTCCGGGCGAAGGCAAAATTGCGACATGATCCAGCAGAAGTTCGGGATTGATTTCCTCGTTACCGGCGAGGTCGTGATCACCCGCCATGACGACAACCAGCTGGTCTATCCAGATCGGTTCGCATTCGAGCTTTTCATCGGCGATTTCGGGCAGCGTTACGATGGCGAGCTCCAGTTCATTGTTGGCGATCGCGATACAGGCATCTTCCGAGTCCATGAAGTGCAGGTCCAGGTCAACCTGCGGATACCTGATCTTGAATTCCCGTAACGTTTGCGGCAGGCGGTGCAGACCAATATGATGGCTGGTAGCAAAACTGAGGCTCCCGGACGGCGTGCCTTGCTGCTGGCTCAGGCCGGAACGATAGGTTTTCAGTTCCTGCAGGATGCGCTCCGCGTGCGGTTTAAATGCGGTTCCGTTGGGGGTCAGAATGCTGCGTTTGCCGATACGGTCAAATAGCTCGGCATTCAGACTGCTTTCCAGCTGTCGTATGCGTTTGCTGACCGCCGGTTGCGTAATATGGAGTTTCTCGGCCGCCAGCGAAAACGATTCGAACTCGGCGACCGCAAGGAAAGCGTTGATTTGGCTGATTTGCATCGATATTCCTAAATGGAATTAAATTTATGAAAATTATGAATTAGAGTTATTTTAAATGCGAGCGTAAAATCGGGCAAGTTTTTTACCGGTAGATCAAAATGGCTGGAAAGACCCTTTACGACAAGATCTGGGAAATGCACGAAGTGCGTCGTGATGACGATGGCACTGCACTGCTTTATATCGATCGCCACCTGGTGCACGAGGTCACTTCGCCACAGGCATTCGAGGGCCTCGAACTGGCAGGGCGCTCATTGTGGCGCAAGCGCTCTATTCTTGCGGTACCTGATCACAATGTGCCGACCACGGGCCTTGAGCAGGGCATTACCGACCCGGTAGCTCGCTTGCAGGTCGATACGCTCAATCAGAATTGTGACAAGTATGGGCTTACCGAATTCAAGATGGGAGACCTGCGACAGGGTATTGTGCACGTCATTGGACCGGAGCAGGGTGCAACCTTGCCGGGCATGACCGTTGTCTGCGGTGATTCACATACCTCGACTCACGGTGCTTTCGCCGCGCTCGCATTTGGTATCGGTACTTCCGAGGTCGAGCACGTCATGGCAACGCAATGCCTGATCCAGAAAAAATCAAAAAACATGCGTGTCACGGTTGCAGGTTCGGTCGCGGAGGGAATCACCGCAAAAGACATCGTGCTGCATATCATCGGGGTAATCGGCACCGCGGGCGGCACTGGCTGCACCATCGAGTTTGCTGGCGAAGCGATCACGAGTCTTTCCATGGAGGGACGAATGACCGTGTGTAATATGACGATCGAGGCCGGCGCACGCGCCGGGCTGATCGCCTGTGACCAGACGACACTGGATTACGTCAAGGGACGTCCGTTTGCGCCGCAGGGTGAAGTCTGGGAGCAGGCCGTCGCCTGCTGGAGTGATTTGCATTCTGATGCCGATGCTGTTTTCGATCGTGAGGTAGTCATTGACGCCCGCGAAATTGCACCTCAGGTCACCTGGGGAACGTCACCGGAAATGGTTTGTGCCATCAATGAGTGTATACCTGACCCGGCCAGCGAACCCGACCCGATAAAGGCCGGGGGCATGCAGACCGCACTCGATTACATGGGGTTGAAAGCCAATACGCCGTTCGACCAGGTTTTCATCGACAAGATTTTTATCGGTTCGTGCACCAATTCCCGGATCGAGGATTTACGCGCGGCCGCCACCGTAGTCAAGGGTCGAAAAGTGGCTGATAACGTCAAGTTGGCGATGGTCGTACCCGGATCCGGCCTGATCAAGCAGCAGGCCGAAGACGAAGGGCTTGACCGGATCTTTGTCGAGGCCGGATTTGAATGGCGCGAGCCGGGTTGTTCGATGTGCCTCGGTATGAATGCCGACCAGCTGCAGGCGGGTGAACGCTGTGCTTCAACCTCCAATCGTAACTTTGAGGGACGCCAGGGCCAGGGTGGACGAACTCACCTGGTATCGCCGGCGATGGCAGCGGCAGCGGCAGTAAAAGGCCATTTTATCGATGTGCGCAAGCTGTAGGAGAGACCATGGACAAGTTTGAAAAGTTTACCGGGATTGTTGCCGGTATCGACCGGCCAAACATCGATACTGATGCGATAATTCCCAAGCAATATCTCAAATCGATCAAGCGCTCGGGTTTCGGTGTGAACCTGTTCGATACCTGGCGCTACCTTGATCCAGGTGAGCCAGGGCAGGATCACTCCGAGCGTCGTGTCAATCCGGAATTCGTACTCAACCAAAATCGCTATAAGCGAGCGCAAATTTTACTGGCGCGCGAAAACTTTGCCTGCGGTTCTTCACGTGAACACGCAGTATGGGCGCTAATGGATTTTGGAATTAAAGTTGTTATTGCGCCGAGCTTTGCCGACATTTTTTATAACAATTCTTTCAAGAACGGGCTGTTACCGATCGCGCTGCGGGCTGAACTGGTAGACCAGTTGTTCAATGAGCTTGAGAGCGAGACGGACTATCGGCTGACGATAGATCTTGAGAATCAGTTGGTATGCAATGCAAGTGGAATCGAAATGGCGTTTGAAATCGAAGAGTTTCGCAAGCATTGCCTGTCGAATGGACTCGACGATATCGGGCTGACTATGCAACATGCTGAGTCAATAAAAGCATTTGAGCAGGAATACCACGAAAGGCAGCCCTGGTTGAAATAGGAAACAATCCGATGAGTAACAAAATAGCGGTCCTGGCAGGTGACGGAATCGGCCCTGAAATCATTGCCGAGGCGGTCAAGACGATTCACTGCCTGCAACAGGATTTCGGTTTCGAAGCGGAACTGGAGTACGCCGCAATCGGCGGTGCCGGTTACGACCAGTCGGGTCAGCCATTGCCAGCCGAAACCCTCGAGATTTGCGAGCAGTCGGATGCGGTACTGTTTGGTGCCATCGGCGGACCTCAATATGATGAGCTGCCACGCGAGTTGCGCCCCGAAAAAGGCCTGCTGAACTTGCGTTCGTCACTGGCGCTTTTTTCGAACCTGCGCCCGGCGATACTCTATCCCCAGCTCGCCGATGCCTCCAGCCTGAAGGCCGAGCTGGTAGCGGGCCTCGATATCATGATTGTGCGTGAGCTAACCGGTGGCATTTACTTCGGACAGCCTCGTGGGATACGTGAACTCGAAAATGGCGAGCGCCAGGGTTTTAATACCCTCGTATACGCCGAGCACGAAGTTGAACGCATTGCCCGTTCAGCCTTCGATATTGCAATGTTACGCGATCGCAGGCTTTGCTCGGTCGACAAGGCCAACGTGCTCGAGGTATCCGAGCTCTGGCGCGAGGTCGTGAACCGGGTCGCCGGCGAATTTCCCGAGGTCGAGGTAACCCACATGTACGTTGATAATGCCTCGATGCAACTGGTGCGTGCCCCCAAACAGTTTGATGTCATCGTCACGACTAACCTGTTTGGCGATATCCTATCCGATACGGCCGCGATGTTGACGGGTTCGATTGGCATGCTGCCGTCGGCATCACTCGATAAAAATGGCAAGGGCCTGTATGAGCCGGTTCATGGTTCGGCCCCGGATATCGCCGGCAAGGGCCTGGCCAATCCCCTGGCGACCATTCTTTCGCTGGCGATGATGTTGCGTTACAGCTTGCAGCAACCAATTCTCGCAAACCAGATAGAGGCCGCTGTTGGTAACGTACTCGACCAGGGAATGAGAACCGCTGATATTGCCGATACTTCGGCTAGTGTAGGCACCTCGGAGATGGGTGATGCGGTGGTGACCGCCTTGCGAGCGCTCGCCTGAGAAGGGTTTTATGGAACAAGCAATGAACAGGGTAGGATTTATCGGTTGGCGTGGAATGGTGGGCTCGGTGCTGATGCAGCGTATGCTCGCCGAACGGGATTTTGAGTGGATCGAAGAGCCCGTATTTTTTACCACTTCGCAAGCCGGCCAGGACGGCCCGGAGATCGGCAGAGCGGTACCATCGTTGCAGGATGCGACGGATCTCGAGCAGCTGAAATCGATGGATGTCGTCGTCACCTGCCAGGGCGGTGACTATACAAAGCAGGTACACGGCGAACTTCGGGCCGGTGGCTGGAAAGGTTACTGGATCGATGCGGCCTCGACACTGCGCATGGATGAGCAAAGCGTGATTATTCTCGATCCTGTCAATCGACAGGTTATCGATGCGGCACTCGCTGCGGGTTGCCGGGATTTCATCGGTGGCAATTGCACGGTAAGCCTGATGATGATGGCCATGGCCGGTTTGTTTGAAAATGACATGGTCGACTGGATGAGCGTCATGACATACCAGGCCGCCTCGGGCGGCGGCGCTCGCCACATGCGTGAGCTAATTGCAGGTATGGGTTGCCTGCACCAGAGCGTGGCTGAATTGCTCGACGATCCCGCCTCGGCAATCCTGGAAATCGATCAACGCGTGACTGAACAATTACGTTCCTCGAGTTACTTATGCAAGGAGTTTGGTGTACCTTTGGCCGGTAGCCTGATCCCGTGGATCGATGCACAACTCGATAATGGTCAGAGCCGGGAGGAATGGAAGGCCGGCGTCGAGGCCAACAAGATCCTCGGGCGCAGTCAAGACCTGATTCCGATCGATGGATTGTGCGTACGTGTGGGCGCGATGCGATGCCATTCCCAGGCGCTTACCGTAAAGCTTAAACAGAATATACCACTGGACGAAATTCACGAGATGCTTGCCGCGTCGAACGACTGGGTGCGAGTTTTAGCAAATGACCGGCAGGTATCCATGCAGGCTCTATCCCCGGCTGCCGTGACCGGCACGCTGGAAATCCCGGTTGGCAGATTGCGAAAACTCAACATGGGTGAAGAATACCTGGCTGCTTTTACCGTCGGTGATCAATTGCTTTGGGGTGCTGCAGAACCGCTGCGGCGCATGTTGCATATTTTGCGCGACCACTAGTTATGAATCATCGCATCGCACTATCTCATGCCAGCGGAATAGCGGCCGAGGCAATTCTCGAGAAACTTTCGGAATCCGGTGTAAAGTCGGATTCATTGATTTTACTCGACCGGGAATCGAACCTGGGCGGACGATTACCTTTTGCCGGTGGCTACCTTAGGTGTGCAGGACCAGGACGGCTTTGATCTTTCTGAATGTGCCCTGTTGTTGATGCCGGAAACCGATACCGACCTGGCGACCGCGGCAATGGCCCAGGGTTGCTTGCTGGTCAGTCATGCGATCACTTCTGACACTGCACCGATCTTTATGCCGGATGTCCATTCTCCACCGGCGCTTTCATATAACCAGACCAGTCTAAGGCTTGCCGGACCAGAGCTTTCCAGCCTGCTGCCGGTTCTGCTCGAGCTCAACCGTGAACATGCGATTGTGCGACTGAATGCGACCCTGCTGCGAAGTGCAGAATTTAGCGGTAAAGCCGGGCTGGACGAGCTGGCAACACAAACCGTTAACCTGTTTAACTCGAAGGACGTCGAGTCCAGAATATATCCCCAGCAGATTGCCTTTAACCTGCTGCCAGAAACCCCAGATCCCGTTTTAGTAACCGATCTCAGGGGTATTTTGGGAAATAATTCATATTCTGAAACCCTGTCGGTGACTCTACAATCCGTCAATGTGCCGGTATTCCATGGCCTGATGGTGGCGGTGCAGATTTATTTCGATGCCAAGATCAGTTTTGAAGACTGTAAGAATCGCTTATCGAGGCTGGATAAAGTCACCATTAAAGATGGACTGGTAAGCCCGATTTCTGATTGTAATCAATCATTTAGCTGTATTATAAGCCTTCTGGAACAGACCCCTGATCAACCCTCGGAACTTCATTTCTGGATGATCACGGACCCCATGAGATATGGATTAGCAAATAATTACGTGAATGTTACTGACTTTTTGCTAGAATCTTTTTTGTAATCTATAGTTACATCTGCTTGTGAAAGTGTTTTCTTTAAAGTAAATTCTCTGGCTGTAATCATAGGTGCATGGATTAAAGGCACTTTTTATAAGAAATTATTGGGGAGCTGGGAGACTAAACGTGCGTAATCTAGGACTAATTGTAGCATTATGGTTGGCAGCTTTATTGCCGACGAGCAGTCTTGCCCTAGGACTTGGCGAGATCCAGGTCAATTCATTTCTGAACCAGCCGCTTAATGCGGAGATCGAAGTCATTTCTGCTCGCCCCGGTGAGATCGACGATCTGCTGGTCAGTCTTGCCTCGAGTGAAGCTTTTGCGCGTGCCGGTCTGGCACGCCCGCGCCATCTCTCCGATCTCAGATTCTCGGTAAGAAAGAACGAGGAAGGTGACCAGGCCGTCATCATTGTTTCGACGAAGGCGGGTGTTAAAGAACCCTTCCTCAACTTCCTGATTGAAGCCGACTGGTCAAAGGGCCGGGTGCTGCGTGAATTTACAATCCTGCTCGATCCGCCATTTTACGCAGATCAACCCGCGCCGGTTGAAAGCGTAACGGAACCCGTTGAGCAAGCGGCAAGCGACGAAGCCAGTGTCAGCGAGATTGTTGAACAATCCGGATTGACGAGCTCGGTCGATACCAGCGAGCCTGCCGAACCCGTTGCAGGCGTCACCGAACCGATTGCGCTTTCGGAGGATACGTCCCAGCCTGCCATTCCCGAACCCGAACCCGAGCCCGTTAGTGGCGGGTATGTCGACGAAACTACAAACGTCACCCAGGGTGACGTTTTGGTCGTTAAGGGAGACACATTATGGAGTATCGCGTCTCGCTACAAGGATGCTGATCATACGATGTCACAGGTAATGCTCGCTTTTCAGCGCGCTAACCCGGATGCCTTCAACGACGGCAACATCAATAACATGAAAGCTGGTGCGATCTTGCGCATACCCGGTGCCGATGAACTGGAGGCAGTGGGTCAGCAGGAGGCGTACGCAGAGGTACTGGTGCAAAATGGACTCTGGGACGAGTACGTAACCCGCGTAACCGGGGTAACACCGGCGGTTGTAAGCGAGGATACAGGCTCTGAAGCAGTGGTCCAGGAAGACACTGCCGAAGCGGCAGGTGGTGAACTCAGTTTGTTGATGCCTGGAGAAGACGATAGTGAATCGACGGGCACAGGGGACGCGGCCGATGTCGATGCATTGCGCACCAAACTCGCCCTGGCAGAGGAAGAACTCGAAGCGTCACGCATCGAAAATCAGGAACTGGAGTCTCGTATAACCGAACTCCAGGCGAGACTCTCCAAACTTGAAGAACTGCAGAAAATGGTCGAGATCGAAGACGACAGTCTCGCCCAGTTACAGGCCGATCAAACCGAGTCGGCACTCGAAGGTGAAAGTGAAGAAGCTGTCATTGAACAGATGGTGACCGATGATGTTGTTTCCGAAACCATCGCGGCCGATGAAGAAGCACTGCTGGAAGAGTTGCTGGCAGAAGAGGCAGCAGCGCAAGCCGAAGAGCAGGCCGTACTGCAACCGACTGATGCGCTTGAAGGCGAAATCGACGAGATCGTCTCCGAAGATACGATGACTGACGACCAGGTCGCAGACACTGGCACCGACGAAATGGTCGATGACGAAGTGCAAGAAGAGGCTGTGGTTCCGCCGCCTGCACCGGTAGCAGTAACCGAACCCGCGACCACCCGCGCGCCTTCAATTTTCGATGGACTGTTGCCACCAGAAGTGATCGACATGATCCCGTCGATGGACAGTATTATCGGGGATCCAATCATTCTTGCTGCGATCGGCGGTTTGATCCTGCTGTTGATAATTCTGTATTTTCTAAAAAAAAGAAAAGGCTCAGTTGACGAAGAAACGTCAATAATCGCAGGTGACGACGACGATCTGTTCGCTGGAGACGAAGAAGACGAACTCACCCCGATTCACCTCGTTGATGGCGCCGAGCCCGAAGAAACTGACATTCATCCCCCTGCGGCGGAAGATTTTGTCCCGGCTGAACCGGCGGAGGAACCCGTCGCCGAAATCGAGGCACCCGTCGCTGCCGGGCCTCAGGATGACCTTGGCATTGCCGCTGAATCTGCCGATACCGAAATGCTTGAGCCAGAAGCACCGGCGGCGGCCACTGCCGAGCAGGATGACGTATTGAACGAGGTCGACGTATACCTGGCCTATGGACTTTATGACAACGCTGAAGAATTGTTAAACACTAGTTTGAGCGAGAATCCGGAACGCGCCGATTACCGTTCGAAGCTGCTGGATACTTATTTCGCGACCAAGAATACGGATGCTTTCGTCAAGGAAGCCCAAAACCTCAAGTCCATGGGCGAAGCAGCAAACAGTTACTGGGATCGTGTCCAGATTATGGGCTATGAACTTGCGCCTGATAATGCCTTGTTCTCCGATGCCAAGGATAGTGGCCTCAGTGCTGCAGATCTGGAAATTTCGAAACCCCAGGAAGCAGATTTTGACCTCGGTTCGGCTGACGACACTACCAATTTCTCGACCACGGACTTCAATCTGGGTGAAGACGATACGGGTGGCGATTTCAGCGATTCAGGGTCCATGGGTGAGGCAGGACAGATTGCCGCTACCCAGGTTCTCGAGCAAGTTGGTGAATTGCCCTCGCTCGATGACGCGGATGATACCAATTTACGAGGCGAAGCCGAGCCCGAAAGCGACGAGCTGGAACTTCCCGAAGACATCGGTGATGAACTCGAGTTTTCAATAGACGAAGCGGCAGCTGATAGCGGCGCTGAATCTGAACAGTCGGCCGCAACAGCCGATGCTGATCTTGATGACATTTCCATGGACTTCGATGTCGAAGAGGATGCGGCAGCAGAGGTTGAAGATAATTCGGAAATCGATTTCGAGACCGAATTTGACGCAGGCCTGGATGAGGGTGATGTTCTGGACCTGGATGAGGCTGCGGCCGGGGCTGATGAACTTGAGCTGGATACCTCGGAAGAAGGCGAGGAGGGTTATACCGAAACTGCAATTATCACGCCGAACTATGAAGACACCGAAGTCGTACCAGACCTCAGGAGCGCGGCAGCGGACGAGGATGGGCTGGATCTTGGCTCGCATGACACCGCGGTTATCGACCTCGATGAAACTTCCCTGGAAACTGCGGAGTTGAATCTCGATACGGGGGAAGTGAATCTTGAAACCGCGGAGTTGAATCTCGATACGAGTGAACTCGAATTAGGCGGTGAAAGTGAGGAAGACGACGATGATGAGGATATATCGATCATTGATTTTGGCGGAGAGGATTTTGTCGAACCTACCGACATCGTCGAATCTATAGGGGAACAGGACGAAGATGAATCTGAAGACGTAAAAACCGGTACTTTCGCGCCGGGTGACTTCGAGGAAGCGACGGCTGCTGTCGACTCGATTTCGGATATCGATGATATCAGTGATCTGATGTTACCTGACGATGTTGACGAAGTATCGACCAAGCTTGACCTGGCGCGTGCATTTATCGATATGGGCGATACCGAGGGTGCTCGTGGCAGCCTCGAAGAGGTCATTGCCGAGGGCAATGATGATCAGAAGACAGAAGCACAAACATTACTCGAGCGGATTTAGCCTTAATAATCAGAACTGCTATTAGAATGCGAAAAGGCCTGCCGCGCAATCGGCAGGCCTTTTTACTTTACCACTTCAAAATTTAGATATTAGCCGGTTAGCAACGAACAAGGCTGGCGCCGGTTCCCGATCGCTGATGACCTTGTATTTCTGCACTGCTAAAACAACCGTTCAAGCCACAGCGTCGCGATTAGTGCCATATACCTGGACAAGCGATATGATTGGCAGCTCATCGATAATATCGGGATATTGAGTGAAATACGCGCTGGGTATTGAGTATTCGGGAACGGCATATTGCGGTTGGCAACGCCAGCCGCACTGTGAGTCCGTGCAGCAGCATCTCGAGGCTGCACTTGGCTTTGTCGCGGATCATCCCGTCGACCTGGTTTGCGCCGGGCGCACCGACAGCGGCGTCCATGCAATCGAACAGGTGGCACATTTTTCTAGCAACGAGGACCGCAGCGAGCGAGCCTGGACACTGGGAGCAAACTGCCGATTGCCGCGTGATATAAGAATAAAATGGGTGTTACCCGTGAGTAATGACTTCCATGCCCGTTACAGTGCCAGGTCGCGTGCTTACCGCTATATTATTCTGAACGCGGAAATTCCAAGTGCAATTTTCCATGATCGCACATGCTGGGAGTTTCGACCCCTGGACCACGATTTAATGCACGACTGTGCGCAGATGTTTGTCGGGGAACACGACTTCAGCAGTTTTCGCGCGGTCGGCTGCCAGTCTAAATCAGCGAGTCGGAATGTTCATGAAGTCTCAGTCACCCGTCGCGGCCAATTGCTGTATCTGGACATCAGGGCGAATGCTTTTCTGTATCACATGGTGCGTAATATCGCGGGCACCCTGATCTCGGTCGGCAAGGGGGAACGGGATAAGGTCTGGTGTGCCGAGATTTTTCAGGCGCGAAATCGTGATCTGGCGGAGGTGACTGCCTCGGCCGCAGGGCTGTATTTCCTGCAGGCATTTTATGAGAAAAAATTTAAGCTCCCCAACCTTACACAAAAACCCGTATTATTCTGATATGAAACACCGAACCCGAGTGAAAATTTGTGGAATAACCCGAATCGAGGATGCACTCCACGCGGCCGACAGGGGCGCCGACTCGATCGGGCTGGTGTTCCATAAACCCAGTTCGCGATCGATTGAAATCGAGCAAGCCCTCGAAATTCGCCGGGTGCTACCAGCATTTGTGACCGTAACAGCCGTGTTCCTGGACGAAACCGAAGACTGGATTGCCCAGGTGGTGCACAGGCTATGCCCTGATTGCCTGCAATTTCATGGCAATGAATCCCGCGAGATTTGCGAAACCTGGGGTACCCCCTATATCAAATCGATTCCGATGGGTAGTATTGAGGAACCGCAGGCCTATGCGCAACAATATGAATCTGCGCAGGGGTTTTTGCTCGATAGCAACGTTGCTGGACGGCTGGGCGGCTCAGGTGATACATTTGACTGGTCTAAAATCCCTGCCCCGTTTGGGTATCCTTTGCTGTTAGCTGGCGGCATTAATGCATCAAACGTTGTCGATGCCATCGCTCAGCTAAGACCGTGGGGGATCGATGTCAGCAGTGGCGTGGAGGTTTCCAGGGGTGTTAAAAGCGCCGATCTGATGGACCAGTTGTTTGATGAGGTTAAACGTGGCGATTCGTATGACGAGACACAAAAACGTAATGATTGACCAGGTTAATCGGGGTGTAGCATGAACTGGTTTGAGAATCTATTACCATCCAAAATCAGGACCTCGGGCGGCAATGACAAGAAAAATGTGCCCGAGGGATTATGGGCGAAATGCGATAATTGTGATTCGATTATTTACCGTGCCGAGCTCGAGCGTAACCAGGAAGTGTGTACCAAGTGCGATTATCACATGCGTATTGGAGCACGCCATCGTCTGGAGTCTTTTTTTGACGAGGAAGGGCGCCTGGAAATAGCTGCTGAACTCGAGGCCGACGATGTCCTAAAGTTTCGGGACGACAAGAAGTACCGGGACCGTTTAAATCAGGCACAGAAACAAACGGGTGAGAAGGACGCGTTGGTGGCAATGCGCGGTACCGTGATGGGTGTCGAAATGGTGGCCGTCGCATTCGAGTTCCAGTTTATGGGTGGATCCATGGGCTCTGTTGTTGGCGAAAAATTCGTGCGCTCGGTTAATTTCTGTATCGAACACAAAATCCCACTGATTTGTTTCACCGCAAGCGGTGGTGCTCGCATGCAGGAAGCCTTGTTCGCGTTATTGCAAATGGCTAAAACCAGCGCCGCGCTGACCCAGCTCGCCAGGAGAAAATTGCCCTATATCTGTGTCCTTACCGATCCTACCATGGGTGGGGTTTCGGCAAGCTTTGCGATGCTTGGTGATATTCATATAGGTGAACCTGGTGCCCTGATCGGATTTGCCGGGCCGCGAGTGATCGAGCAAACCGTGCGCGAAACACTGCCGGAGGGCTTTCAACGCAGCGAGTTTCTGCTGGAACATGGTGCGATCGACATGATTGTCGATCGCCGTGAGCTACGCCATAAAATAAGCTCACTTTGTGCCATGATGATGGGGCGATCCGCTCCCTAGATTCGATCTGTTTCAACTTCATTGAACCCCTATGCGTTTTGAATCGCTTGACCAGTGGTTGGAATGGCAAATGGATCTGCATGACAAGGCGATCGAACTGGGCCTGGATCGTGTCGGCCGGGTTGCCGAGCGCCTCGGACTGGACAGAATTGCGCAACAGGTAATTACCGTTGCCGGGACCAATGGCAAGGGCTCCAGCGTCGCCGCCTATGAAAACTGGTTGTATCGAGCCGGCTACAGGGTCGCAAGCTACACCTCGCCGCATCTTTTAGAGTACAACGAGCGCGTAAAACACAACCTGGAACCGGTCAGCGATGCTGATCTGTGTGCGGCATTCGACGCCGTCGAGTCGGTGCGCGACGATACGGCTTTAACCTATTTTGAGTATGGAACCCTGGCGGCACTTTACCTGATTCAGCAGTGGCAGCCGGATTTTGCGATCCTGGAAGTTGGACTCGGCGGGCGGCTTGACGCGGTCAATATTATCGATGCGGATCTTGTGCATCTAACCCTGATCGGGCTCGATCATCAGGCCTGGTTGGGGAATGACCGAGAGAAAATAGGTTATGAAAAGGCAGGTGTGCTTCGTGCCGGTATAGCGGTCGTGCTTAACGACCCTGATCCGCCTCGATCGGTACTCGAGGAAATCGAACGACTAAATTGCAAGTGCCTGCAATACGGTCGTGATTATAACATGACGCTACAAAGTGATGGCGGGCTGCTGTGGCGCTACCGGGACCTCGAATTACAACTTGATAGCGTTCTGCCAGGCTCGCATCAGGTTCACAATCTTGCCGGGGTCGTCGCGGGCCTGTCGTTGTTATCGATCCTCGACAATTACGACGCCGGGCAGGTACGAGCCTTTTTCCACGGCACTCAGCTGGCGGGCCGTTTACAACTGCTTGAATGCCCGCTGGCCTGTCGTTTATACATCGACGTCGGGCACAACCAGGATGCAGCCCGGGCTTTGGCGAGTAATCTCGCTGCCATCAAGCGACCAGGCGAAAGACTCGTGGTACTGCTTGGCATGCTTGTTGACAAACAGCCCGACCTGTTCGTCGAGGCCATGAAACATGAGGTGGATGGCTGGTGGTTAACGACGCTCGATTCGGACCGGGGACTTAGTGCTGCACAACTGGCGTCACGCATCGAGTCGATGGTGACACCCGAATATCTTTTTGATAGCGTTGCGGATGCGCTTGATCATGCGCTGTCATCTTTGGGTAATCAGGATATAATGCTGGTAACCGGATCATTCATAACCGTCGAATTTCTGCTACGCGCGCTTTGCGATTCAGGCCCCCAAAACTAGTATGGATCAAAACATAAAAAATCGTCTGGTTGGCATCAGTGTTGTTTTCGCCCTTGCCGTTATTTTCCTGCCCATGGTCCTCGACGGTTCGGGGGTGCGCAAAGATAAGTTCGAAGTCGTGATTCCACCGCAGCCCCTGGTTAGTGCAAATCCAGAATTCGAACCCAAGATAATCGATATGCAGGCCAAGGTTGAGGCTTTACCAGATCTAGAATCCCGGTTAGTCGATGAAAATTCGTCGCCAACCAGGATCAAGCCTGCAGATACGGGCAAGGTCGATTTAAAATCCGAGAAGACAACCCAACCGGAACCTGAGACCAGGCAGGCGCTTGCAAAGGATGAAAAAGTAACGGCGGCCAAGGAGGGTGGTGACAGCTGGGTACTGCAGGTGGGCAGCTTCCAGGATCGTGACAAGGCACTCTCGCAGCGGGATAAATTACGTAAGTCTAATATCTCCGCGGTATTTATCGAACAGTTCGAAGTCGACAACAAGCCCAGTTTTCGCGTACGCCTGGGCCCGTTTATCAATCGCGATCAAACGCAAGTGGCGCAGAACAAGATTAAAGCCAAGCATAACATTGATGGCATAATCATGAAGTATGAAAGATAATTGCGCTTCCAGAGCACAAATTGACGCCGCCACGGTAAGCGGCTATACCTGTTACCTGACGGCATCCATGCAGACTATAAGAGGACTGCCATGAGTTGGCTCGATATTATAATTATCGGCGTAATTGCATTATCGGCACTCATCAGTCTGATTCGTGGTTTCGTCAAGGAATCGATTTCCCTGATAAGCTGGATCGTAGCGGGCATTATTGCTTTTCGATATTTTTCACCGATGGCAGGTTTGCTCGAACCATATGTGACGTCGCCCACGGTTCGCGGGATTGCCGGTTTTGCGATCCTGTTTATCAGTACCCTGGTAATCGGTGCTATCGTCAATTTCATCATGAGCCAGCTGGTCTCGAAAACTGGCCTCAGTGGGACTGACAAGGCGCTTGGTGTGGTATTCGGGGGCGCCCGAGGCGTCCTCATCGTTACCATGATTGTATTACTGGCGAGTCTAACCCCGATGCCCGAGGCACAGTGGTGGCAGGACTCGGCAATGGTTGGGTTTTTTCAGCCGCTGGCGGAATGGTTAAAAGGAATTATCCCGGCGGATGCGGTGGAAAGTTTCAGTTTTTAATCTTACAGCGAGTGGCATAGGCAACGAAGTATGTGTGGGATAGTCGGGATAGTCAGTCACCAGCCGGTTGCGCAGGTGATATACGATGCATTACTGGTGTTACAGCATCGTGGGCAGGATTCGGCCGGAATAGTGGTCAGCGATAAAAACAAACTGAACCTGCGCAAGGGTAATGGCCAGGTCAGCGACGTTTTCCACACTCGTCACATGCTGGAACTCACCGGTACGATGGGTATAGGCCACGTGCGCTATCCCACGGCGGGTTGTTCTTCCTCCGCCGAAGCCCAGCCTTTCTATGTCAATTCACCGTATGGAATCACCCTGGCACACAACGGTAATTTGACCAATGTCGAGAAACTGAAAGCGGAACTGTATCAGTCTGATTTACGCCATATCAATACCGAGTCGGACTCCGAGGTTTTACTCAACGTGTTTGCGCACGAGCTGCAACTTTGCGGTAGCCTCAATATTACCGCTGATGAAATCTTCAAGGCGGTAATCGAAACCCATAAGCGTATCGAAGGTGCTTATGCCGTGGTTGCGATGCTGACGGGTAAAGGCATTATTGGTTTTCGTGATCCACACGGTATCCGGCCCGTGGTCTACGGGAAACGTGAGACCGATGACGGATGCGAATACATGATCGCTTCCGAAAGCGTTGCCTTGCAGACTTCGGGTTTTGAGCTGGTAGCCGATTTAAGGCCTGGCGAAGCAGTGTTTATAGACATTACGGGAACCATTCATCATCGGCAGTGTGCGGACTCACCCAAGCTCATGCCGTGTATCTTTGAATATGTCTATCTCGCCCGTCCTGACTCGATAATCGATGATATTTACGTGTACAAGGCGCGTTTGCGCATGGGTGTTAAACTGGCGCGCAAAATTTTAAAGCAGATGCCAGAGCATGATATCGACGTGGTGATACCGATTCCCGATACCAGTCGCCCGGCCGCAATCGAACTTGCCTATCACCTTGGAGTCAAGTTTCGGGAAGGCTTTATCAAGAACCGCTACATTGGTCGAACTTTTATCATGCCGGGACAGCAAATGCGAAAAAAATCCGTACGTCGCAAACTGAATCCTATCGACATTGAGTTCAAGGGTAAAAATGTTTTACTGGTCGACGATTCGATTGTGAGGGGGACCACTTCCAAGCAGATAATTCAAATGGCCCGTGAAGCGGGTGCAAAAAAAGTCTACATTGCATCTGCCGCACCCCCGGTGCGCTTTCCCAACGTGTATGGGATCGATATGCCTGCGGCAAATGAACTGGTTGCGCACGAACGTGACGAAGATGAAATTGCGGATTACATCGGCGCGGACTGGCTTATTTACCAGGACCTCGATGATTTGATCGACGCGGTGCAAAAAGGTAACCGCAGCATCAAAAAGTTCGATTGTTCCTGTTTTGATGGAAAGTATGTCACCAATACAGTGGATCTAGACTACCTCGATAAGGTCAGATCCCTGCGCAACGATTCAGCCAAGGAAGCAATCGAAGAAAGACTTAACGTGGTCGGCATGGAATTACACAACAAAGCCTGATGCTCTGGCAAGATATAAAGGACGAGGTGATTGCCAAACTGAGCGGAGATCCGGCGCTGGCGGACGAGCGTCCATTTATTTATATCGATTCACGGCAGCAACAGCTGCACTGGATCGATATAGATGAGAGCAACTGTCGTACTTACCCCATTTCCACAGCCCAGAACGGTATTGGCAATCGCCTCGAATCCTACATGACACCTTTCGGGATTCACCGGATTCGTCAAAAATTAGGGGGCGGTCAACCCAGTGGGATGGTTTTTGAGTCGCGCGAACCTACCGGCAGAATCGCGAAAGATCTCGATAACCGAGAACATGACGAGATCACCTCTCGCATATTGTGGCTGGATGGACTCGAAAATGGCGTTAATCGTAACGGTGTTTACGATACCTTTACGCGCTACATCTACATTCATGGTACCTCGGATGAAAAACGTATCGGGGAACCGGTTTCGGCCGGCTGTATTCGGATGAAGAATGACGATGTTATCGAGCTGTTCGACGAGGTCATGGTTAACGACATTGTTTTAATTGTATAAATCACGCCCTGTTGTCCGGCAATTGCGGTCAAGCTGATGCTCCCGTTGCAGACACGAGTGCAGCCGTTCAACGCGTAAACGGAGTGCAAACAAGGTGCGTCGAAATCCTGGAAGGCCCCCGTAACCGGATCTTGACAATCGACTATCGTCGTCATATGGTGCGCTCCTGGCGCTAATTTGTAACTCGGCTTGCAGGCGCCCGCGGATCCGGCATTCATCCGCATATAAATTTGCTAAAGAGGGTGGTCCCGATTTATTTCCGAAACCTTCCCCTCCCGAGTTTTTTCTATTTTGGAGAAACTCCGTGAAACATGACAGTTATGGTTTTGACACGCTTGCCATAAGAAGCGGCCAACAGCGCTCTTCCGAACTTGAACATAGCGAAGCGATATTCGTAACTTCCAGCTTCGTTTTTGAAAATGCAGCCCAGGCAGCCGCACGTTTTGCCGGAGATGAGCCGGGGAATATTTATTCGAGGTTCACCAATCCCACCACGCAGGCCTTCGAACGACGCCTGGCGGCGATGGAAGGAGGCGATGCCTGCATCGCAACCGCATCGGGCATGGCGGCGATCACAAGTCTGTGCATAGGGACGTTAAGCGCAGGGGATCATATCGTCAGCTCACGCTCGATTTTTGGCACCACAACGACCCTGTTTGAAAAGTACTTGCCACGCTTTGGTATTGAAACCAGCTTTGTCGATCTGACCGATCTGAGTGCGTGGAAAGAATCGATTCGCGACAACACGCGCATGCTGTTCCTGGAGACGCCGTCGAACCCGCTGTGCGAAATTGCCGACATCAGGTCACTGGCTGACCTGGCACATGAAAACAATTGCAGCCTGGTGGTTGATAATTGTTTTTGCACGCCTGCGTTGCAGCGGCCGCTTGAACTGGGTGCTGACATTATCGTGCATTCGGCAACCAAGTACCTGGATGGACAAGGGCGTATCGTCGGTGGCGCGGTTATTGGACCCAAAACGCTTGTTGAGGAGGATTTATTCGGCGTGATACGTACCACTGGCCCCAGTATGAGTCCGTTCAACGCCTGGGTCGCTTTGAAGGGACTCGAGACACTCAATTTGCGTATGAATGCGCACTCGCAAAACGCCATGCATCTGGCGAGATTTCTGCAACAGCATCCAAGGGTCGAAAAAGTCTATCACCCGGGGCTCGAAACCCATCCCCAACACAACCTTGCAAAAATCCAACAGCACGGATTCGGGGGCGTGGTGTCATTTGTGGTTGCAGGTGGGCGTGAAGCCGCCTGGCAGATAATTGATTCAACCGAGTTACTCTCGATTACGGCCAATCTTGGTGATGTCAAAACTACGATAACGCATCCCGCAACAACCACCCACGGACGTGTGAGTGACGAAGTAAAAACCAGGACCGGTATCAGTGAAGGCCTGATCCGGATCGCGGTCGGACTGGAGAGCGTGGATGATATTATTGGCGATCTGGCGCGCGGTCTGGATGGCTGAACTGTTTCAGCGGCTCGAGGCTGCTATTCTCGAACCGGATTTTAAAGTCAAATGTGAGCTGACGGCCCGGCTTAATACGGCATGGTGTCAGGGTGAACTGGCTCTCGATGCCGGATCGATAATCCTGCCGATTGATGATCCTGGGCGACCGCCGAAACCGCTGCTGGTAGATCCCAGGAAACTGCAACGCCGTGGCGTCTCTTCCTCGGAAGGACGAATACGTCTGCTGCACGCCTTTGCGCATATCGAATTTAACGCGATCAATATCGCGCTCGATGCAGCTTACCGGTTTCGAGAAATGCCGCGGCAGTTTATCAGTGACTGGTTAGGGGTTGCGGCCGACGAGGCCAGACACTTTCAACTGCTCGAGCAGGAACTCAGGCAACGCGGGAGTTACTATGGTGCCTGCGATGCCCATCGTGGGCTGTGGGACATGGTTTGTAAAACCAGGGGTAACGTGTTGCATCGAATGGCGCTGGTGCCACGCGTGATGGAAGCAAGGGGCCTCGATGTTACGCCGGGAATGATCGCGAAGTTCAAGCAGGTCGACGATGCTGCCGCCGTTGAAATACTGGAAGTTATTTACCGCGATGAAATCGATCATGTCCGTATCGGGAATCTCTGGTACCGAAGGCTCTGTGAGCAACGGGGTGTCGATGCGGAAATAACATTTCGCGATCTGGTCCGGCAATACATGGACGGCAGGTTGCGCGGGCCATTCAACTGGCCGGCTCGAATCGAGGCTGGTTTTCAGGTCAGCGAACTTCGCGCACTTGAGCGGGGTGACTAGAGCCTGGGATCGTGGAGGTCGAAACCCTGTTCGGGGGTCCAGCTCAGGTAACTGGGTTCCCGGCCCCAGTCACCGAGGACGATCCGCGACAATTCGAAATCGTAATGATGGATGGCAGGTCGATGGGTATGTCCATGAATGATAGTGTTCACCCCGTTGCGAACGAAGCAGTCCTGAACCGCGGCCTGATTGACATCCATGATTTGGTAGGATTTCTGAGCCATTGCATCAACGCTGTCAACGCGCAACTGGGCTGCAATCTGCTGACGCTCTTCGAGAGGTTTACCCAGGAAGTCGGATTGCCATTTTTCGGTTCGCACCATGGAACGAAATTGCTGGTAATCCCGATCATCTGTGCACAAGGTGTCGCCATGAATTAAAACGACGCTGTCCTGGCCGAGTTGCAGAATATGCGGCTCATCCAGCAGCCTTAGATTAACGTTCTGTGCGAATGCCTGTCCCAGCAGGAAATCCCGATTTCCAGCCATAAAGAAAACATCGACCCTCGACGCCAGTTGTCGCAGTGACTCGATCACGTCCAGGTGCTCCGGTGCGGGATCATCATCGCCCAGCCACACTTCGAACAGGTCGCCCAGGATATAGAGGCAACGCGCACTGGCTGCCCGGATATCGAGAAAACCGGTCAGTGCAGCGTTAACCTCTGGCCGCCTCGCATCAAGATGACAATCCGAAATGAACAGGTATTCGTGGTTCATGCCGGTGAGCCGCGTTTATTGGCGACTGACACCAGTGATGGTAATGGTTTCGAGCGGCACATTCTGGTGACCACCCTTGTTGCCGGTGGGGACCTCGGCAATTGCATCGACGACGTCCATGCCTTCGGTGACTTTGCCGAATACCGCGTAACCCCAGCCCTGCATCGACTCGCTGGTGAAATTCAAAAATGCATTGTCGGCATGGTTTATGAAAAACTGCGAGGTGGCCGAGTGCGGCTCGCCGGTACGTGCCATTGCCAAGGTGCCACGATCATTCTTCAGACCATTGTTGGCTTCATTTTGAATCGGTGCTCGCTTGCTGGATTTATCCTGCATATCGGCCGTTATTCCGCCGCCCTGGATCATAAAGCCGGGAATGACCCGGTGAAAGGTAGTATCGATGTAGTAGCCATCATCCACGTGGGCAAGAAAATTCTCGCTGCTATCGGGTGCATTTTGCATATCGAGTTCGATCGTGATATTCCCCACGGTGGTCTCAATTAAGACGATGGGATTGCCGGCAGTAGTTTCATTCATTGGTTTGTCACCTTTGCTGTTGGGATAAAATACCAGAGATAGAATGGCTGCAAGCACGACCGCGATGGGAAGTAATGTCTTTTTCATCAGCATTCCATTTGTTTTGAGCAAGCGGATTCTACTGATTTGCATGCGCTTAGGGAAGCCGGGCGGCAATTAACGGTTTCGCTCGAAGAGTGCTTCTTTTAAACTCTAGGACCTGTTTTAACCACTCCGAATCTGTACCACATGCTGACCATATACAATAGCCTTAGCAATAAAAAGGAAGTCTTTGAACCAATCGTCCCGGGGCAAGTTCGTATGTATGTGTGTGGCATGACGGTCTACGATTATTGCCATATCGGGCATGCGCGCGTGCTGGTGGTATTCGACCTGGTTTATCGATTTTTAAAACACCTGGGTTACGAAGTGACTTACGTGCGCAATATTACCGATATCGATGACAAGATTATAATTCGAGCCCAGGAAAACGTGGAGGAATACAGTCATTTGACCGAACGCTTTATCCAGGCAATGCACCAAGATGCCGATGCACTGGGCGTATTGCGTCCCGATATAGAACCGCGCGCCACCGATACGATTGCGCCGATGCTGGCGATGATCGAAAGTCTGCAGCAGCAGGGATACGCCTACCAGGCAGATAATGGTGACGTTTATTTTTCAGTTTCGAAATTCAAGGACTACGGAAAATTGTCGGGCAAGAAAATTGACGAACTGCGCGCCGGCGAACGCGTCGACGTTGATGAGGGCAAGAGAGATCCGCTCGATTTCGTGCTGTGGAAAACTGCCAAGCCCGGGGAACCCAGCTGGCCTTCCCAGTTCGGCGACGGGCGCCCCGGTTGGCACATTGAATGCTCGGCGATGTCCAACACCCTGCTTGGAAACCATTTCGATATACACGGCGGTGGTCAGGATTTGCAATTTCCGCATCACGAAAACGAAATCGCGCAAAGCGAGGCCTGTAATGGCGAAAAATTTGTTAACTACTGGATGCATAACGGGTTTGTGCGGGTCAATGAAGAGAAGATGTCTAAATCGCTCGGTAACTTCTTCGTGCTACGGGAAGTATTGCAGAGCTATCGTGCGGAAGAAATCCGATATTTCATTACCAGCAGTCACTACCGTAGCCAGCTTAATTACTCGGAAGACCAGTTAAACAATGGCAGGGCGGCGCTGCAGCGACTGTATGCCGCACTGCAGGATACACAAGCGGTTGATCCGCCTGAGAACAGTGAATATCAGCAACGCTTTGAGGCAGCGTTGTGCGATGATTTTAATACTGCCAACGCGATGGCAGTATTGTTTGATCTGGCGCGCGATATCAACCGTGCCAAGCATGAACCGGGGCAAGATCAACATGGTCTGGCAAGTCTGTTGCGTTTTCTTGGCGGTATCGTTGGCTTACTGCAAGCAGATCCCGAGGATTTTCTGAAATCGAGTCCCGGACAGGGTAAGGGTCTCAGCGATGCCGCTATCGATGAATTGATTGCGCAGCGCCTGCAGGCGCGAGCTGACAAAGACTGGGCTAGCGCCGATCGTATCCGTGATGAGTTAGCAGCCGCAGGCATCATAATTGAGGATGGTCCCGATGGAACCCGTTGGCGACGCCGGTAAATTTGCTGCCGGGCCTGGAAGATGCCACTCAATGATTGAATATTAATGGCTATTTAATTGACGATTATTTTTGATCAGCGTATTATTCCGCGCCTTGCTTACCTGGCACCATTGGCACCAGGGTGGCGCAAAATGCGCCTGAGAGCATATTTCGGGGTGTAGCGCAGCCTGGTAGCGCAACTGCTTTGGGAGCAGTGGGTCGGGAGTTCGAATCTCTCCACCCCGACCAAATTTATCATTCTAGTCTGATATAATTATGTACCGATTATCAGGCTATAAACCCGGCAGAATGGGATTTAAAGAGTAAATCTGAACCCAGGATGCCTTTAATACGGCCTATATTTCGCTAGTGCAAGGCGGCAGCGCGCGCAGGACCGCAATGTATATAGCCATACATGAGGATCCGAGCACGCGGCCAACGCCGCAATCGCGAAATATAGGCCGTATTAAAGGCATCCTGAGCGCCCGTAGCTCATTTGGATAGAGCATCGGCCTTCTAAGCCGAGGGTAGCAGGTTCGAATCCTGCCGGGCGTGCCAATTTATGGTGGGCGTAGCTCAGTTGGTAGAGTGCAAGATTGTGATTCTTGTTGTCGTGGGTTCGATCCCCATCGTCCACCCCATATTCGGGGCGCCTGGCGACAGGCGCCCGGATAAGCGGCCGACAAGGCACTGCTAAGATCAGCCGGTGGCCTCTAGTTCAGGGAATGCAAACTTCTGCGAAAGTGGCGGAATTGGTAGACGCGCCAGATTTAGGTTCTGGTATCTTATGATGTGAGAGTTCGAGTCTCTCCTTTCGCACCATTTTAGTGAGGCTGCATTGCCAGCTTTATCGTGTTAAATGCCCGGTCGAGTAAAAGACCGGGTTTTTTTCGCCCGTTTTTGAGATCCTGAAACCGGCGTTGTTTCCAGGTCCCGTATCGCCTTACCCTCTGCGGAAGACCCTTGCGTGCTGGTCCGGGCTGCGGGTTGATACGACACTGATCCATGACCGACCTGAACCGCTGAAACAAAGGCTTTGAGCATGGTATCCCGGCCACGCGGGAGTGTAAAAATTGGCTGACAATTCCCGTCTACGTGGGTATAATCCGCGCCACTTTGGGACCTCGCTCACGCCAGGTGTGGCGGTACTTTCCTCAGAACCGGCGCACTTTTTTCAACCAGCCGTAGACTATTACTGTTTCCCACCAGAAAATCACGAGATTTTAACATGCAAGTATCAATCGAAACCCTCGAGGGCCTGGAACGCAGAATGACGGTACAAATACCGTCCGAGAGGGTCAGCGAAGCCGTTGAAAAGAAACTCAAGGACCTGAGTAAAACGGTCCGAATCGATGGCTTTCGTCCCGGTAAAGTGCCACTCAAGGTGATACAGCAGAAATATGGTGGACACGTCCGCCAGGAAGTCATCGGTGATGTCATCGAATCCAGTTACCAGGAGGCTCTGATACAGGAAAAAGTGCGGCCTGCCGGTATGCCAAGTATCGATGCGGTCAGCACCGAGGAAAAAGAAGACATGTCCTACACCGCGACGTTCGAGGTGTATCCTGAAATCGAGAAGCTCGAACTGGAAGCCATCGAGATCGAAAAGCCCCGGGTCGAAATTACCGATGAGGACTTTGATGCGATGCTGCAAAAACTGCGCGAACAACGCAAGACCTGGAAAGAAACAAAGGCCGCGGCGAAGACAGGGTACCAGGTAATGGTCGACTTTGAAGGTCGCATTGACGGCGAGTTGTTCGAAGGAGGCGCCGGTAAGGATATGGCCATTGAAATTGGCGCCGGCCAGATGCTGGCAGAATTTGAGGCCGGGCTCGAAGGCATCAAGGAGACCGAGCAGAGAACCGTCGAAGTTAATTTTCCCGAGGACTACCATGGCGCAGATGTTGCGGGAAAGAAAGCCGAATTTACGCTGAAGGCGACCAGGGTATCGAAGCCGGATTTGCCTGAAATTGATGAAGAATTTGCCAAGGGATTTGGTGTTGAGGACGGTGATCTTGAAAAAATGCGCACTGATATTAGGGCTAACATGGAGAAAGAGAAAAACGACCGCTTGAAGCAGAATATCAAAAACAACGTGATGGCTGGTCTGCTGGAACACAATACAATTATTGCGCCCAGTGCCATGGTTACCGAAGAAATAAAAAGTCTGCGGTCCCAGGCCGCACAGCGCATGGGCAAAGATCCGGAGTCGATTGACGAAGCGAGTTTTCCCAACGAGTTGTTCGAAACGGAAGCGACCCGCAGGGTGCAACTCGGACTGCTTCTCGCAGAAGTTATTCGAATTGAAAAAATTGAATTAAATCAAGAGCTTGTCGATTCAGCGATTGACGAAATGGCGGTTGCCTACGAGCAGCCGGACCAGGTACGCGATTATTACCGTCATAACCAGCAGGCGCGTTCCGGGCTCGAGGGAACTGTGCTTGAGGATCAGGTAGTCGCCCATATTCTGGATAAAGCCAGGGTCTCTGAAAAGGATGCCAGCTTCGACGATTTGATGAACGGTAATCTCTGAATAAACTATAATCCGGAACTTAAATGAAAGATAAAGTTAACAGTGCCCGCATAACCTCGATAATGCCCGATTACCTGGATACACAGGCTAACCTGGTGCCAATGGTCGTAGAGCAATCCGCGCGCGGTGAACGGGCCTATGACATTTACTCCCGGCTACTCAAGGAGCGGGTTATTTTTGTGGTTGGTCCAATCGAGGACCATATGGCAAACCTGATTGTCGCTCAGCTACTGTTTCTGGAATCCGAAAATCCGGACAAGGACATTTCGCTTTATATCAACAGCCCTGGCGGTTCGGTAACCGCCGGTCTTGCAATTTACGATACAATGCAATTCATCAAACCTGACGTGAGCACGCTATGCACCGGACAGGCAGCCAGTATGGGAGCGATCCTGTTGGCCGGCGGATGTGCCGGTAAACGTTACGGTTTACCGCATTCGCGGGTCATGATTCATCAGCCGCTGGGCGGATTCCAGGGACAGGCAACGGATTTCGAGATTCATGCGAAGGAAATTCTAGCGGTCAGATCACGACTGAACAAGCTGCTAGCCCACCATACCGGCAAGAAGGAAAGCAGCATTGACCGCGACACCGAGCGCGACAACTTCATGAGCGCAGATGAGTCAGTTGATTACGGTATTATCGATCAAGTTTTGGCATCTCGTGCCGAACCAGATGAGAAGGGTGCCACAGAATAGATAATCTATTGTGCCTGATCTGTGAAACGCCGATCAAAAAACCTTTTTTTCGGTTGTGCTCGGCGGTTCGGTCTAATATTATCGAGTCGATTGGACACAATATTTCGGTAGTTTTAGTATGAGTGACGAAAGATCCAAGAATAAGGACGAAAAGCTGCTTTATTGCTCGTTTTGCGGTAAAAGCCAACACGAAGTCAGAAAATTGATAGCAGGTCCGTCAGTTTTCATCTGCGACGAATGCGTAGACCTCTGCAACGATATCATCCGTGAAGAGATTCATGAAAGTGGTGAAGATGCGGAAAGCAAACTTCCCATACCCCATGAAATATTTAAAGTCCTCGACGAGTACGTTATTGGCCAGAGTCGGGCCAAGAAAGTGCTTTCGGTGGCGGTATATAACCATTACAAACGTCTTGAAGTCGGTCACATCAAGGATGAGATCGAGCTGTCGAAAAGCAATATCCTGTTAATCGGTCCAACCGGGTCGGGCAAGACCCTGCTTGCCGAGACCCTCGCACGATTGCTGAACGTTCCGTTTGCGATAGCTGATGCTACCACGCTGACCGAGGCTGGTTATGTCGGTGAAGACGTCGAAAACATTATTCAGAAACTGCTGCAAAAATGCGATTACGACGTCGAAAAGGCGCAAACCGGGATCGTCTATATCGATGAAATCGATAAGATCTCGCGCAAGTCGGATAATCCGTCGATCACCCGGGATGTTTCGGGAGAGGGCGTGCAGCAGGCCTTGCTGAAGCTGATCGAGGGAACCGTTGCGTCGGTACCGCCACAAGGTGGCAGAAAGCATCCTCAGCAGGAATTCCTGCAGGTCGATACCGGCAAAATACTGTTCATCTGCGGCGGCGCTTTTGCCGGGCTGGACAAGGTTATTTTAAACCGGTCAGAAAAGGGCGGCATCGGCTTTGGTGCCGATGTCAAAAGCAAGGACAAGAAAGACCTGTTCGGCGAGGTCATCGCCAAGGTCGAGCCCGAGGATTTAATTAAATATGGCCTGATCCCCGAATTTGTCGGTCGCCTGCCGGTGGTTGCCACACTTGAAGAGCTTGATGAAGACGCATTGGTGAAAATCCTGACCGAGCCCAAAAATGCGATCACCAAGCAATACCAGAAAATGTTCGAGATCGAAGGTTGCGAGATCGAATTTCGACCGGATTCACTCAACGCGGTTGCGAAAAAGGCCATGGCGCGCAAGACTGGTGCCCGGGGATTACGCACGATACTCGAAAATACCCTGCTGGAAATTATGTACGATCTGCCCGCAATGGATAACGTCAGCAAAGTCGTGGTCGATGCGGCAGTAATCGAAGGTCATGCCCAGCCCTACGTAATTTACGAGGGTGGAGAAATGCAGCGCGTGGCTTCTGACGAGTAGCTCCCATCCCAGGCATGAAGCCGGGTTGAAAAAGGACAATGGGCACACATATAGTTCCAAGATTCTTGCTTCGAGGCGATCATGTCAGATTATCAAAATAATTTACTCGCAGAACAACAGGACAGGCAATTGATTCCGGTCCTGCCGCTACGCGATGTTGTGGTATACCCGCACATGGTGATCCCGCTGTTCGTGGGCCGCGAAAAATCAATTCTCGCGCTCGAAGCCGCGATGGCCGACAACAAGAAAATTCTGCTGTTGGCGCAGAAAAATGCAGAAGTCGATGATCCTGGACAGGCCGATTTGTACGAGATCGGAACGCTGTCGACTATCCTGCAAATGCTGAAGTTGCCCGATGGCACCATCAAGGTGCTGGTTGAGGGTGGCGAGAGAGCGTCGGTTGAGAGCTTGCTTGAAACCAACGAGTACTATTCGGCGGCAACGAAAATAATCGAAAAACCGAGCCTGGTGGATGATCGCGAAGCCGAGGTATTGCTGCGCTCAGTGTTGAATCTATTCGACCAGTACGTGAAATTGAACAAGAAAGTGCCGCCGGAAATTCTGACCTCACTGTCTGGTATTGACGATCCCAGCCGCCTGGCCGATACCATCGCCGCACATATGTCCTTGAAGCTTGACGAGAAGCAGGAAATTCTCGAGATCCAGGATCCGCGGGAACGCATCGAGCACATTATGAGCAAGATCGAAGGCGAAATCGATTTAATGCAAATCGAGAAGCGGATTCGCGGACGAGTCAAACAGCAAATGGAGAAAAGCCAGCGCGAGTATTATCTGAATGAACAGATGAAGGCTATTCAAAAGGAACTTGGTGACATGGACGACGCACCCAACGAGGTGGAAGACCTGCAGCGCAAGATAGAAGAATCGGGAATGCCGAAAGAAGCGCGTGAAAAAGCAGACTCGGAACTCAACAAGCTGAAGATGATGTCACCAATGTCCGCCGAGGCCACGGTGGTGCGCAACTACATCGACTGGCTGGTCAGCGTTCCGTGGAAAAAGAAATCGAAAATAAGACGCGACCTGGCGCAGGCCGAAAAGGTCCTCGAAGAGGATCATTATGGTCTGGAAAAAGTCAAGGAGCGGATTCTCGAGTATCTCGCAGTGCAGCAACGGGTACGCAAGCTGAAGGGCCCGATCCTGTGCCTGGTAGGTCCCCCGGGCGTCGGTAAAACCTCCATCGGCCGCTCCATTGCGAGGGCAACCAATCGCAAATTTTCGCGCATGTCCCTGGGTGGTGTCCGCGACGAGTCTGAAATCAGGGGTCATCGGCGTACCTATATCGGTTCGATGCCGGGAAAAATTATTCAGAATCTTGCTCGCGTGAAGGTGAGAAACCCCCTGTTTCTGCTCGATGAAATTGACAAGATGGCAATGGATTTTAGAGGCGATCCGGCTTCGGCTTTGCTCGAGGTACTTGACCCGGAGCAGAATAATACCTTTGCCGATCATTACATGGAGGTTGAATTCGACCTCTCGGACACAATGTTTGTTGCGACCTCAAATAGCATGAACATTCCTGGTCCCTTGCTCGATCGAATGGAAGTAATTCGTATTCCGGGCTATACCGAAGACGAGAAACTGAATATCGCACTCAAGTACCTGGTCCCGAAACAAATCAAGGAAAATGGTCTGAAACCCGAAGAAATCGTGTTTCAGCAAAGCTCGGTTCGAGAGATTATTCAACGCTACACGCGGGAAGCCGGGGTGCGAAATCTCGAGCGTGAAATTTCCAAAATTTGTCGCAAGGCAGTTAAGGCCATGCTGTTAAAACCGAGTACCCGGAAACTGACCATAACCGCTAAGAATATCGAAAAATATCTTGGCGTTAAGCGTTTCCGTTTCGGCTCGGCAGACGAAAAGGATCAGGTTGGTCAGGTAACAGGACTGGCCTGGACCGAGGTGGGTGGTGAACTATTAACCATTGAATCCGCCGTGGTCGATGGCAAGGGTAAATTTGTTCAAACCGGGCAGCTTGGCGATGTCATGAAGGAATCTATCCAGGCTGCCATGACCGTGGTTCGCAGTCGTGCCGAAATTCTCGGCGTTAATCCCGAATTCAACGAAAACAAGGATATTCACATCCACGTGCCCGAAGGCGCAACCCCCAAAGATGGACCAAGCGCCGGTGTTGGCATGTGTACGGCGCTGGTTTCAGCGCTTACGGATATACCGGTAAAAGCAGAAGTCGCCATGACGGGTGAAATAACGCTGCGAGGCGAAGTTTTGCCAATTGGAGGATTGAAGGAAAAATTACTTGCCGCTCACCGGGGGGGCATCACCAAGGTTCTAATACCGGAAGAGAACGAAAAAGACCTTGCGGAAATTCCGGACAATATCAAGTCCAAGCTGGAGATTATTCCAGTGCAATGGATTGACCAGGTGCTCGAGGTTGCGCTGGTTCATCAACCGACTCCGCTACCCAAAGGTTCAGAGACGGCAGGTGACGCCGACAAGTCCAAAGTGAAGGATAAAAAGTCGTCGGGAGTCAGAGCGCATTAGCTGTTTGCGTAAATAATGCTACTTATTTTAAGTTTTTGGCCTTTTAAGGTTGACCGTAAAGGCTGCTGTTGGTTTAATTCGTCGCTCTGGACGGGGGATTCAACGATCTTAAAAAAGATCGGATATCAGCAACGAGAACAAGCAATATTTAGACTTGTGTTGCCGTCCGCCCTTCGGGCTAAAAATATTTAAACTTAACCAAATGGAAAAATCTAATGAATAAATCCGAATTAATTGATGGTGTCGCTAGTGCTGCGAATTTAAGTAAAGCTGAAGCTGCACGTGCGGTCGATGGGGCAATTGCTACCGTTACACAAGCGCTGAAATCTGGAGACCAGGTAACAATCGTTGGTTTTGGAACTTTCCTCGTTCGTCATCGTGACGCACGTGCTGGACGCAATCCTCGCACCGGGGAAACTATCCAGATCAAAGCATCAAAAGTACCCGCATTTAAGGCTGGCAAAGCTCTAAAAGACGCAGTAAACTAGCGCCCCTTTTTTGGCTACACCGGGTGCTTAGCTCAGCTGGGAGAGCATCGCCCTTACAAGGCGAGGGTCGGCGGTTCGATCCCGTCAGCACCCACCACCTAATCAGGAGTGGTAGTTCAGTTGGTTAGAATACCGGCCTGTCACGCCGGGGGTCGCGGGTTCGAGTCCCGTCCACTCCGCCATTTTTAAAGGCGCTCGGTAAGTGCACTCGATTAAAATGGCGCCTTCTTACAGTGACGAAAAGATAGATGCTGCAAGCAATTCGAGACAAGGTAACGGGATGGATTGCCTACGGCATCATCTTCATGATCAGTATCCCTTTTGCTTTATGGGGTGTGAACTCTTACCTGGGAGGTGGTGAGATCCTGCCGGCCGCAACGGTTAACGGCGAGGAAATCACCGTGCGGCAACTGGATCAGGCTTACGCAAACTATCGTCAAAGGCTGTCGCAATTATTCGGCGGCACGATTCCCGAAACTTTTGGCAATGAATCGATGCTGCGCGAGCAGGTTCTGGGCCAGCTCATCGAAGAATTAGTGTTGCGTCAATATACTCAGAAGCAGCGTTACCGTATTGGTAACGACGAATTAAATAAAATGATTCGTGGCATGGATGCGTTTCAGCGCGATGGACAGTTCGATACCGATATTTACCAGTCGCAGCTGCGTTCGCTTGGATACTCTCCAGTTGGATTTGAGCAGGAGCTCCGGGTTAACGGATCGGTCGAGCAGTTTCAAAACGGTATTCTTGAGACCGCGTTTGTGGCACCGGTTTTCAAGAATCGGTTTACGCAACTCGGCAATCAAACACGAAAAATAAGATCGCTTACCCACACGGTCGATACCAATGCAATCCAGGTTGATGATGCCGAGATAGAACAGCATTATCAGGCACAGGCCAATCGATACCGAATTCCGGAAAAGGTTAAAATTGACTATATCGAACTCAGTCTTGAAGGCATCAAGACGAGCATTGAAGTCAGAGCCGATGATGTACTGGCACGGTACCAGGATAATCAGGCAGCTTATACCAGTGCTGAATTCAGGGAAGCGAGTCATATACTGATCAAGGTCACCGAAGACCAGCCAACCGACCAGGCGCTGGCGAGAATAACCGAAATCCGCCAACGTATCGTTAATGGAGAAGAATTTTCCGACCTCGCCAGGGCGCTTTCCGAAGATCCCGGTTCGGCAGACAGCGGCGGCGATCTCGGGGAAATCGAGCGCGGCGTCATGGTGCAACCATTTGAAGCAGCTTTGTTCTCCATGCAGGTCGATCAGTTAAGCGAACCGGTTAAAACGGCATTTGGCTGGCACCTGATTAAATTGCGCTCGATAAGCGGTGGGGAAACACAATCTTTTGAGTCATTGAAAGCGAGCCTCGAAGATGAAATTAAAACCGAGCTCGCGGAAATCCAGATTTATGATCTTGTCGAGAATCTGGCAAATCTTGTATACGAGCAGTCCGATTCCCTGTTACCGGCAGCGGAGCAGCTGGATTTATCGGTGCAGACCAGCGACTGGTTTGATCGCTCGGCGGGTGAGGGCATTGCTGTCGAGCCTAAAATACGGCAGGTTGCATTTTCCCCGGAAGTTTTAACCCAGGGGCTCAATAGTGAAGCCATTGAGCTCGGGAATGATCGCGTGGTGTTTTTGCGTCTGCACCAGCGTGAGCCCTCTATACCGCAGCCCCTCGAGCAGGTGAGGGAAACGATAAAGACCGAGTTGGTCAAGATTAAGGCCCGTGAACTGAGTCTCAAGGCAGGAACGGATGCGCTTGCGGAGCTGGAGGGAGGCAAATCGCTTGACGATCTGGCCCGGGAATGGTCATCGACAATCAGTGATCTCGGGTTTATCCAGCGCAATCAATCCGGCGTCGATGCGGCGGTACTGAACCGGGCATTCTCCATGCGTAAGCCTGACCAGGGTAAAGTCTACGATGGATTGTCAAAATCGAGCGGTGACTACGTTATGCTTGAACTGTCTGCCGTCGTATCGAGCGATACGGTCGCTGATGATGAAGCCCTTGACGGCCTCGTCGAGGGGCTGGGAAACCTGGAATATCAGGCGGTTCTTAAAATACTGACCAGTCGCGCAGATATTACGAGAACACCGCCGGAAGATCTGGAAGATCTATAAATTCAGAAGAGACGGCCGATTATTCAAGTACGCCCATACTGACGATATTGTAACCGGAATCGACGTAGATATTTTCCCCGGTAATCCCGGCGGCCAGGTCGGAGCACAAAAATGCCCCGGCATTGCCAACATCCTCGATCGTGACGTTGCGACGCAGTGGCGCGTTAGTGGAGACTTCGTCCAGAATCTTCTTAAAGCTGCCAATACCGGCCGATGCAAGCGTTTTTATCGGTCCAGCCGAGATCGAATTAACCCGGATCCCCTCAGGACCGAGGGCCGCCGCGAGATAACGCACATTGGCCTCGAGGCTGGCCTTGGCGACACCCATTATGTTGTAGTTTGGCAACGCGCGTTCCGATCCAAGATAAGTCATCGTGATGATTGCCCCGTTCGTATTTTGCATCATGGGGCGCGCTGCTTTTGCCATTCCAGCAAGGCTGTAAGAACTGATATCGTGCGCGATGCGGAAGCCTTCCCGATCAAGATTTTCGAGATAATCCCCGGCTAAGGCTTCACGTGGAGCGAATGCTACCGAGTGCACCAGCGTGTCGAGCTTGTCCCAGTGAGTCGCTAACTGTTGAAACAGGTTCGTAATTTCATCGTCACTGCTAACATCGCAAGGCAACACAATATCGGATTCAAACTCGGCAGCAAATTTTTCTACCCTGGGCTTTAGTTTGTCATTGGCATAGCTGAAAGCGAGTTCGGCACCTTCGCGATGCATCGCCTGTGCGATGCCGTATGCAATTGAACGATTACTGGCGATTCCCACAATAAGTGCTTTCTTACCGGCTAAAAATCCCATTATTGCTCCCGACAAATGAAAACCATTCTGTCAGCCTCTTCGCCTTCATGCAATCCCAAACTTGGCCCTTGTAACGGTCTGAATCCCGGTCGAATATTTTGCCGGTGCGCCGTTATCCGGCGTCGAACAGCTCTTCCAGCAGATCGGGAACAAAGGGGCGTCCCCTCTGGTTTAGTGATGTTCCGGTAACGATAGCGGCCAGCATGAGCGTCTCGTCGGGAAGACGAAAAATATCCTGCCGGAACTCAAAGCGTACCCGCGACACTCGCCGAATCGAACTACGCACGACGAAATGGTCATTACTGACGAGCGAGTTTTTATAATCCAGTTCCGCCCTGACGACCACCAGGTTGACGCCAGCGACTGTCAGCTCGGCAAAATTAATACCGCGGCTTCGCAGAAATTCATGGCGCGCGTGCTCCAGGTAATTCTGATAGACGCCATTATTGACCACGCCCTGCATGTCGCATTCGTAGTCGCGGACCTCGAAATTTAATTCGTGGTTGTATTGAACAGTTTCGGGCGAGTTCATGTGGAGCGCATGTTGCCATATTCGTCAGATGAGTCAATACAGCAAGAAAATCTATAAAACGGTTGCAATTATTTTAAATGATGTCCGTAATTGCAGTTCTGATAACCTGTTACTGCTGCAGCGAAAAACTATGAATCTTTCAGATTTTGGCGAACGATTCCGCGGTTACTCCGGGATTACCCATTTAATGGATGATCTTGCAGAGGGCCTGGCCCAACCGGGGACGATTATGCTCGGTGGCGGCAATCCAGCCGCAATACCTGAAGTCATGTCGGTTTTCGAATCCGCAATCGATAAGTTAAATAAGTCGGGCAAGCTGCTAGGCGCACTTGCCAACTACGATGGTCCACAGGGTAAAACTCTTTTTCTGGAGTCGCTGTCCGAGTTTTTCCGTCACCAATACGGCTGGGAGATTACGCGCAATAACATAGCGCTGACGCATGGCAGTCAGAGCTCTTTTTATATTCTCTTCAACTCGTTCGCTGGCAAGTCCGGAGCAAGCCAGAAACGCGTGTTAATACCGCTGGTGCCCGAGTATATTGGCTATTGTGACGTCGGCGTAGAAGAGGGCCTGATAACCAGCCAGGAGGCCAGGATTCTGCATCTGGAAGATGGCTTTTTCAAGTACCAGGTTGACTTCGACAATTTGCAGGTTGACGAGAGCGTGGGCCTGATCTGTGTCTCGCGGCCGACTAACCCCAGCGGTAATGTATTAACCGACGACGAATGCCGGCAGCTAGATCACATCGCCGTTAAACAGGATGTTCCGTTGCTGATCGACAACGCCTACGGCACGCCGTTTCCAAATATTATTTTCAACCAGGCTAACCCGTTCTGGAATGAAAACTGTATCGTTTGCATGAGCCTGTCCAAGCTCGGGCTTCCCGGCAGCCGAACCGGGATCGTGATCGCCAACGAGGGCGTGATCCGTTTTTTCTCAAATATGACGGCAATTACCAGTCTCGCACCCGCCGGGCTGGGTGCCGAGATCGTCAATCAGCTGATCACCGATAATGCCCTGTTGCCGCTCTGTGACGACCTGATCCGGCCGTTTTATAAACGACGCTGCGAGCAGGCAGTGCGTTTATTGCGCGAGGCGATCTCCAGTCCCGGTTTGCATATTCATAAGCCTGAAGGATCCATATTTTTATGGCTTTGGTTTGATGGGCTGAAGATAACGACCAGTGAACTTTACCAGCGACTGAAGCAAAAAGGTTTACTCGTTGTCCCGGGAAAATATTTCTTCCCCGGGCAGGCCAACGTATCCGACCATGCCGAAAGCTGTGTGCGCATGAGCTATGCCCAGAGTGAACAGGATTTGACCAGGGGCATCGAAATTCTGGCCCGGGAGTTAAACGCCTGCTGGTAACAAGACAGGCAGGTGTTACTTGGAGGTGTGTGTAAATACGCCATCCCAGTCGCTCCCGGGTGGCTCACGGCGGTAGAATTTGATTCGATCAAGATAAACCTGGTAGAGCAATCGCTCGGGACTCACCTGCCTGAGGTTGAGGAAGTCCGCTTCTGCCTTATCCCAGGACTGGGCGCGGAAGTGCCGTAACGCCTGCTTGTAGGCGTTGAGTTCGGAGACGACCGATTCTTCCAGATCATTGCGGTGGCCGATTGGCTCGAAAATAGCGACCGGTTCATTCTTGCCTTTAACCCGGACCAGATCGAGTTCGCGAAATACATAATCGGGGATTTCGTTCTTGGTAGTTTCGCTGACGATAATGTTGGTGCCGTAGTTCTTGGTTAAGCCTTCGAGTCGGGATCCAAGATTTACCGCGTCACCGAGCACTGTGTAGGCCATGCGAAACTCGGACCCCATATTGCCGACATTCATATTCCCGGTGTTCAAGCCGATGCCGATATTGACATCGGGCCAGCCGTGTTGCTTGAAATCCGCCTGCATTATCTTTAGCTCGTCCATCATTTCCATGGCAGCGTAGAGTGCGTGCCGGGCATGTTCCGGGTCGGCGAGTGGCGCACCCCAGAATGACATAATTGCATCGCCCATGTACTTGTCAATGGTGCCCCGGTTCTTGTGAATGACGCGAGTCATGGGCGTCAGCAACGCGTTCATCAGCTGTGTCAATTGCTTTGGATCCATGCCCTCCGAAATCGATGTGAAACCGCGCACGTCAGAGAACAGGACCGTCATTTCCCGGTTTTCACCTTCCAGCGAATACTGTTCCGGAGATTTGCTCATCTCGTCAACCAGTTCGGGCGGGATATAGTGACCGAACAGGTTGGCTAACTGGCGTTTGCCGCGGGATTCGATGAAGAAACCATAGGTCATGTGGAACATGAATATCAGTACGATCAGCAACAGGGGGCTGGCCAGGGGCAGGATCAGATTGCTGTTCCAGGCAACTAAAGTGCCCGTCGTTACCAGTCCGGCCAGACCCAGCGCGCCAGCGGCAGCAAGCAGTGGGGAAACCAGGGGCAGTAGCAATGCCATGCTCAGCGCGATAACGACCAGGAGCACAAATTCGTAACCCACGGTCCAGGCCGGTTTATGCTTGATCCGGTTGTCGAGGATGCCGGATATAATGTTGGCGTGGACTTCCACACCAGGGTAGATATTCTGAACCGGAGTGGAGCGCAAATCGAGAAGGCCGGGTGCCGAGGTGCCAACCATCACAATTTTGCCCTCTAATTGGGCCTTGTCCGCTTCCCCGTTGAGTATTTTATATGCGGGTATATAGGGAAAACTGCCTTGCGGACCACGATAAGGCACGAACACCGAGCCGCTGGCATCTACGGGTATTCGAAAATTGCTCACGATGAGGGATTCGAGGGCGTAGTATTCGCTATCACCCTGCGTTCCACCGGTCTCTACCACCAAATCGATATCGCTGGCAGCAAGATGCGCCTGGGTCGTGGCCAGGGCGAGAGACGCAAACAGGTCCCCGTCATAAGTCTGTATCAACGGTACGCGACGAAAAACGCCATCGGCATCGACAAAAGGATTATCGAAATATCCCCCGGATTTAGCCGAGGCCTGCAGTATTCCAAGATTGCCACCGTAACCGGCTGCCTCATTGATGGGCAGGCGTTCGCTCCATTGAGCATCCATTTTTGTCAACGCGGGTGGCAGTAATCCGGTGATGCCAGATTCACCTTCCTGCAATTTAGCCTTAAAGTAATACCCCAGAACAACGTTTTTGCCGATAAGGCTTTGGGCAAAAATATCGTCAAGCATCAGGTCAGGACGAATCCTTTCCAGTTCGTTGAGGTATTCGGAATTATTCTTCAGGGTGGTGCGAGCCAGTTGTTCAAATTGTTCCAGTCCCGAGCTCTGGTCTTTCTCGGCAAACACGATGTCAAAGCCGACAGTATCGGCCTGGTAAAGCCCAAACAGGTTTTCGACGATGGTAGACAACTGGTCACGGCCCCAGGGCCAGCGACCGACCCTGGCTAACGAGTTTTCATCGATATCGACGATGACGACACGGTCGTCAATCGTGTCAGGACGGGTGAAATTGAGTCGCGCATCGTAGGTCCAGTTCTCCAGCTGTTCGATGAATGGGTACTTATAGAGCCCGGAAGTGTCAATTAGCAATACGCACAAAATTAGTGCGTTAAGCACTAATCGTATAATGCGCTGGAGTTGCATAGCTTGCTCCCGAAACCAGGCTCGGCCGAGCAGCCGCGAGGATTTACTTCAGGTAAAATTCCATTTTCACGCCGGCGACTTCGATAATATCGTGGCTTTTAAGCTCGTGGGCATTGGACCCGATAGGTGAACCACCGACTTTGGGTACGCTGTTATTGGGACCACCGTCAACATGAATTAAAAAGAAACCCTGAGGACGTCGGGTAATTGCGGCTACCTGAACACCAGGCTGGCCGATTGTGGTTAACGCCTTGGTGAGTATCAATTCCTTACCCGCATTGGCGCCACTTAGGAGTTGCAGGCAGGCTTCCCTGTTTGCCATCGGTGAAGCTGCGGTCGCTGCAGCCTCGGAGGCAATCGCGGCAGATATTTTCTGCACCGATTTATCGATTTCCTTGCCACCGGCTTCCTCGGGCATACCCGCTTCGCCGGGACGAATAATCATGGTTTGTTCAAAATCCTGTTCGCCGCTGCCCGAGGCGTTCTGATAGGTTATCTGGTACTTACCCAGCGTAATATTGTCCCCGTTTTCGAGGGCGTGCTTTTTTACCAACTTGCCATTGACATAGGTTCCGTTGGTACTGCCGAGGTCTTCCAGAAACGAATCTTCGAGTATGGTAATGACCTGGGCATGCCTGCCACTGACCGACAGGTTATCGATCTGAATATCATTCCCAGGCTTGCGGCCAATCGTTGTAGTTTCATTGACCAATTCGTACTCGGTTTTTTCGCCCGTGCTTGAAGTCGTGATCAGTTTTGCGACCATTTTATTATCCAGCCTCTTGAGTGTGTTCCTACTGGGTGTAATCCGTTAATCATCGAACCAGGCAACAATTTTTTTAAACCAGCCAATTCTAGACGAAAAATCATCATCAATTCGGCACAACATAACCGAGATATTGTCCTTTCCGCCATTCTGGTTTGCCTTTGTAATCAATTGCTTGGCAGCTTCTTCTAGATTAGCACTAAATTCCTTAATAGTGTAGTCTATATCTTCATCTTCAACCAGATCGGTTAATCCATCTGAACATAGCAAATATATGTCATTTTTCAGGACTATATCTTCCTGAATGTCCGGCATGACGACCGGATCGATACCCAAAGCACGCGTAACCAGGTTTTTATTCATCGAATTACGGGCCTCTTCGGGTGTATAAAAACCCCGATCAATGAGTTCCTGCAGCAAAGAGTGATCTTTTGTTATTTGTTCGAACTTGTTCGCGCGCAGTCGATAACATCGCGAATCGCCAATGTGCGCAAGCGAGAATGAATTGTTGTAAAACTGCAACACCACGATCGTGGTGCCCATACCCTTGTGTTCCGGATTTGCTTCGGCCGTATTATAAACCCGTTCGTTGGCAGCGATTACCGCATCCTGAATGCAAATGGATTCCAGTGAGAATCCGCTCTCCGCATCAACCTCTCCGGGTGAAATTGCGGGCAAGTTCTGCTGTAGCTCATGGATGATGGTATCGACGGTCATACTGGCCGCGATCTCGCCGCCACGATGCCCCCCCATTCCGTCGGCAAGCACCACTGTTCCCAGCACGCTGTCGTAACCAATTGCATCCTCATTCTTGTTACGCACGATTCCAGTATCCGAAATCCCCATGATAGTGATTTTATCTTGCAGATTCATCGAGCTGTCAGGACCACGGTTTCAGGTAAATTTTAAGAGCGCTGGAAAAATCAGCGCCGCCCTGGAAACGCTGCTCGACATTTTTCATCAGCGCCTTATTGATAACAGTAGCGAGGGCTTCGGCAATATCGGCGCGGTCATATCTGATGGCCGCTGCTTCTTCATTGCTGATTTTAAACATTAAACTTGCCATAGAATCTGCTTTTAATGGTAATGAACCCGATAACATCCGCCAAAGCATTACGCCGAGCGAAAACAGGTCCGAATGACCGTCAAACTTTATCCCCGCGAGTTGCTCAGGTGACATATTAAGACGGGATGCCGGGGACAATGCCGATTTTCGTTTTACTCGAATCTGTAATGAGGGCTATGCCAAAATCCGTAATATTAACAGTGTCTGAGTCGGGCTCATACAAAATATTTACCGGTTTGATATCATGGTGGACGCCGTTTTGCTTATGTGCAAAATTGAGGCCCTCGGGCACGCGTGCAACAAGGCAGATCACGGTGCGCATAGCGAGTAAATTGTCGGTGTTTCGAGGCCTTGAAAAAGCGCAAAACTCGAAACAAGAACGACCATGATCGTGATTTGGAGCCCAGCAAACCAGTCACTACCCCGGTAACGGGATTTCATACCGTCTTCATAGTTTCTTTATTTTGAATAACCCCGTCGTTTTTATGGGTCGGTGCAGGGCATGCGATTGAATAAAGCCCGAATCCAAATTGGATAATATGTAAAATTTTTACCATTACCCCGAACTGGTAAACAACTCGTAACCACCCTGGTGTCCAGCGGCAACGTAATGTCAAATAACTATAAGGTCGTAAGCTTCTATTTACCAGTACATAGCCTAAAAACCTGTTTGATTCGGCAAATTTGAAATGTCATGTGATTGACCTAGAATAACTTTAGATCAATGCGAAAAACATCCAGTCGCCCCGAATGAACCCGGTACCCGGTTTATGTCTGAACTGCTCGAGAGAATCGAACGTCTCAATGAAATTGGGATAGCGCTATCCGCTGAGACCGATACTCCAAAACTGTTGGAACTGATCATGATGGGAGCAAAGTCGCTGACGCATGCAGATGGCGGCTCGCTTTATACTCTGCACGATGGAAAACTCAGTTTTGAGATTATTTCCAACGACTCGCTCGATATCCAGATGGGCGGAACTTCCTCGAATCCAATTACCTTTCCTGCCATTCCGCTGCTGGTGAACGGGGAGGAGAACCACCGTAACGTCGTCACCCATTGTGTCCTGACTGGAAAGACCATAAATATCGAGGATGCCTATAACGAAGATGGTTTCGATTTTACCGGCACACGTGAATTTGATCGCACCACGGGTTATCGCACCCGGTCGATGCTGACCTTTCCGCTCAAGAATCACGAACAGGAGATTATCGGCGTCTTGCAGTTAATCAATGCCCGGGACGAAGATACCAACGAAGTGATCGTTTTCAATGCCATCGATCAGCAACTGGCCGAATCACTGGCTTCACAGGCCGCGGTAGCTTTGACCCAGCAACGTTTAATCTCCGAGCTTCAGGTTCTATTCGAATCTTTTATCAGAATGATTGCTTCTGCGATTGACGATAAATCGCCCTATACCGGGGGGCATTGCCGCAGAATACCTGTCTTGACGATGATGCTTGCCGAGGCTGCCCACAGTACAGATAGTGGGCCCATGAAAAATTTTCGCATCACCGACAAGGACCGCTACGAACTTGAAACAGCAGCCTGGTTGCATGACTGTGGCAAGGTAGTAACACCCGAGTATGTCATGGACAAAGCCACCAAACTCGAAACAATCCATGATCGCATTCACGAGGTAGCGACGCGTTTTGAAGTACTGAGGCGGGATGCCGAGATCGAGTTTTTACAGAGGTGCCTGCAGGGCGATGGATCACAACAGGCAAGGGATGCGCTCGAAATGGAATATCAGCAAAGTTGTCGTCAGCTCGAGGGAGACCTGGCGTTCCTGCGCAGGGCGAATATTGGTGGAGAATTTATGAGCGAGGACGATGTTGCGCGGGTATGTCAACTGGCGCGACTAGAGTGGACCGATGCGGGTGGCGTGTCCCGATCATTGTTGAGTGAAGACGAGGTCATGAACCTGAGTATCGAGCGCGGAACACTCAACCAGGACGAACGTGAAGTCGTTAACAATCATATTGTCGCGACGATAAAAATGCTGGAGTCATTGCCTTTTCCGAAGAATCTGCAGAATGTCCCGGAGTATGCCGGCGGCCATCACGAAAAGATGGATGGCTCAGGGTATCCGCGCGGCTTGAAACGTAACGAAATGTCAGTGCAGGCCCGTATCATGGCGGTTGCCGATATATTTGAAGCGCTGACCGCAAGGGATCGCCCCTACAAGAAAGGTAAGAAACTCTCCGAGTGTTTAAAGATCATGGGCTTTATGAAAAAGGAGAATCATATCGATCCCGATATATTCGACGTTTTTATCAAGAACCGGGTTTACCTGGACTATGCCGAAGAATTTCTGGACCCTGAACAGATCGACAGGATCGATGAGAGTATGATTCCAGGATATTTGGATTGACGCCCGGATCAGGTGCTTTGAAGATCACCGGATTCGGCGCTATCGATCCCGTCTTTCAATACGTAAGACTCGATATCTTTTTCATTGAGCAGAAATGATGCAGCCGAACTGCGACGACCCGTATCGCAATAAATCACATACTTTTTATTCGTATCGAGCGAGTTGGCTTTCATGCGCAGGAATATAAGAGGAATATTAATACTGTTCTTGATGTGATTGGCTTTGTGTTCTGTCGGTAAGCGAACATCAAACCAGACCGCACCTGCTTCAACCAGCTTTTTGCCCTCGGCGTAATCAACCCAGTTAAGTAAAGGTTCGTTAAGCAGGGAATTGAAATCTTCCTTGTTGAGGCGCATCAAGTGGCCTTCGGTGAGCATCGTAATCGTTGCATTACGCTTGCTATCGGAAATCAACGCTTCCTCGCCAAAACTGTCACCAACGGACAGGGTGGCGAGTTTTACTCCGTTCGGATTCGCGGGCGTTGCGCGCGTAACGAGGCACCGCCCCTCCTTGATGATGTAAAAGTAATCACCCTCTGCATCTTGTTCGATCACTTTTTCACCGGGCTTGAAGCTGACTGACTCCATGCGCATGAACATCGCCTGGATATTGGCCGGGGGAATTCGGTGAAACGCGCGGGTTTGCAAAATACGCGTCATCCAGTCGGTTTCGTCATCCTCATCATCAACCCCAACCCCTTCGACGGTATAACTACCGGTCTGGTCCCAGGTGAGCATTATATCGAGCATATCGCTATTGATCTTGGTGATGATTGCAGCCGATTTCACGCGTGCCGCAAGCGGTCTGGGAAAACCATGAGCCAGTGGCTGCTTGCCGTCCGGTGATCCTGCCTTGACAACCTTGACAACTTTTTTATCATCTACGAGCTCGACTTCGCCTTTCAGTACGTAGGCATGGAACTTGTCCGTATCGCCCTTTTTGAAAATATAGTGCCCGGGCTGTATCGTGACAGCGGATATTTTCTTGATTAATTCTTGAGCATTTTCAGGATTCAGAGAATTGATCGGGGAGAGAGCTTTTATTTGTTTTGGATCAATTTCAAGGCTCATGACAGTTTCGAGAATCCATTGCGAGTGGCATAAAGTAGCGACTATTTTGGCGTGTGGTACCGGATAAAGCAACTCTTGAGACCAAAATATCGAAGCCGGGTCACAGAGTTCAGACTGTTAGCTTGACTGGCTGGTTATGTCGACGTAGAGCTTAAGTTTCTGACCGGGATGCAGGTACTTACCAACCCGGTTCCAGCGTTTAATATCGGCCACCCGGATGTTGAAGCGATTCGCGATCAGGTACAGCGAGTCTCCCTTTCTAACGGTGTAGCGCAACCTGTGCAGCGCATTACTGGGTCGGGTTTGATTGATACTGACCGATTGCGGAAGATCGGATCGGGTCCATACCACGAGTTTCTGACCGACGCTGAGCGTATCGATTGGCGCGATACCGTTCCACCTGGCCAGTGCCCTGGTGTTGACGTTATAGTCTCTCGAAATACTCCACAGGCTCTGGCCTCGCCGCACAATGTGAATTCGCTTCTGACCTGAGCGGTTGGTATTTTGGATGGCGGCTTTACGCGAACTTTCGCTTAGCCCGTAAGTGTTCAACGATTTAGTCGCGGTAGGAACCATCAGGTGCTTACCGGCACGGATCTGGTTGCCGCGAATGTTGTTAACCTTTTTGATGAGCCCAACCGTAGTGCGATACTTCTTCGAAATGTGACTCAGGGTTTCACCGTTCTTGATTTTGTGACGCACCCAGTTGATGCGTTCGCTGGGTGGAACCTTTGCAACACCCAGTTTGAATTGCTCTGCCTTATCGCGTGGCAACAGCAGCCGGTGTGGACCGTTGGGCGCGGTAGCCCAGCGGTTAAATGCCGGATTCAGTTGATACAGCTGGTTAACCGTAATGCCGGCGAGATCGGCGGCCAGTGCCAGGTCTATCTGGCCGTCCAGTTCGACGACTTCGTAACTGACCTCGTTACCCACCGGAATCAGATTGAGCTGATATTTTTCTGGATGGGTAAATAGTTCCCTGAGGGCAAACAACTTCGGAACATAGGCCCGTGTTTCATTACGGATTTTAGTTAAATGCCAGAAATCAGTTTTACGCTTTCGCTTCTTGTTATAACGCACCGCACTGCGAATTCTCCCTGGACCAGCGTTATAGGCCGCGAGCGCCAGCTCCCAGTCTCCGTCAAACTCCTGTGCCAGGCTGTCGAGGTAAGAAATCGCCGCATGGGTTGATTCAATAATGTCGCGACGGCCGTCGTACCACCAGTTTTGTTTGAGACCCAGGAAACGACCCGTCGACGGGATGATTTGCCACATACCGGAAGCACGCCCGTGTGAATATGCAAAAGCCTGGTAGGCGGATTCCACGATGGGTAACAGCGCCAGCTCGCTGGGCAGGTTACGTTTTTCGAGCTCATCGAGTACGAAGGGTAGAATCGGGCGTGCTCTCTCCATTACGCGCTGCAGGTAGCCCGGATGTTCGAGATACCATTTCAGTTGAGCTTTCACCCGCGCGTTATTCACTGGATTCAACTGCATACCTTGTTGTAAGCGATACCAGGCGTTGTTTTTCTGGTGTGTCTCCAGCAACGTAGCCTCGATGGCCGCTACCGCCTCAGACTCGGCTCGCAGCTGGTCATCTGCTGTCTTCTGTGACATCGCCAACTCAGCCTGTTCCACCTGTACTTCGATTTCGAGATCCAGCGGCAGGTAGTCCTGTTTGTGTATAGTGGAATAGGTGACGCTATTCGCACCAGTCACGCGGTATGCACTCGCTTTGTAGTTTGCAAGTGTGGTTATCGCTTCGGTGTGAGATGCTTCGAAGTCGGTAGTTTCAATGCCTGCGACGGGGGTTGTAACGGCAGTTGCTGTTGTATTCTCAAGCGAATTACCCAAACCGAAGCTGGCGCAACCCGCCAGCAGCAGCGCGATCAATGGCGCAAACGGCATTATCCGGTCCCGATCCACAGGCTTTTGCTCGATAAACATTAGTAAGGTATAGGCTAAGAGACTAGAATATTCAATTGTACATCCGGATTTATATCTTTCAAATGAGATTTTGGCGACAAACGACAAAAAACAAGGGAATGGCCAGTATTGACGATTGGTATTTGAGCGAAACCGGGCAATACCTGTTGAATGAACTTAGCGAAAAGATCAGCCCGATTCTGGCGACAACCTTCGGTTATTACTCGTTGCAGATCGGATGCACAGGATCGGCAGCGCAAATACAGGAAAGTTGTCGTGTAAAACATCTATTCACGCTGGATGATCAGGGCTCGGAGGGCGAAATCCGGGCGACGCCTTCTATGTTGCCGATTGCGACCGATAGCGTCGATCTGGTGATACTGATGCATCACCTGTCCAATACCGGTGAACCTCACGCGGTTCTGCGCGAGGCCTTTCGCATATTAATACCGGAAGGCAAGCTGGTGATCATCGACTTCAATCCGGTGTCGCTATGGGGGTTACGCCATTTCCTGCAGGGCTGGTTGGAGTATGTTCCGTTCAATGGTCATTACTACACTGCAAAACGGATCGACGACTGGATGCGTCTGCTGGGTTTCGATCAACTCGATCACCACCGGATCGGATATCTACCGCCAATTCAAAAAACATCGGTCACGCGTCATTTGACCTGGCTGGAGAAAGGTACGCGAAAATGGTTGCCGCTACTGGGTGCGCTTAACCTGCTTGTTTACAGCAAGAGCATCTCGCCGTTGACCCCGGTACGTCATCGCTGGGTAGCCCGCAAGTTACTGCAGGGCAAGGTACCGCGTCCAAGCGTCGGGCGCGGCATGAAGTATGACCGTTAGGCCGCTATGAGTGCCAGGGTCGTAATCCATACCGACGGGGCCTGCCGAGGTAATCCGGGGCCCGGGGGTTGGGGGGTTGTGTTGCGCTACAATGGAAATCTCAAAAAACTTAAGGGTTATGATCCCGAGACAACCAACAATCGCATGGAATTGACAGCGGTGATCGAGGGACTCAAGGCGCTGACGCGTTCTTGCGATATCGAGTTGCATACCGATTCGAAATACGTGATGCAGGGCATCACCGAGTGGCTGAACAACTGGAAGCGCAACGGATGGAAAACGGCAGCCAGGAAGTCGGTAAAGAATATTGATCTCTGGCAACAGCTGGACGAAGAAGTCGTGCGTCACAAGATCGACTGGAACTGGGTCAAAGGCCATTCCGGTGTCGAGGATAACGAGATGGCTGATCAGCTCGCAAATGCAGCAATAGATGCAAAGATAACAGTATGAGACAAATAGTACTGGATACCGAAACGACCGGGCTCGAGGTTAGCCAGGGTCACCGGATCATCGAAATAGGATGCATTGAGCTGGTAAACCGGCGCGTTACCGGAAACCACTGGCATTATTACATCAATCCCGAGCGCGAAATCGATAACGGCGCCTTCGAGGTACATGGAATAAGCAACGAGTTTCTGCAGGACAAGCACCGGTTCGCAGAGCTTGCCGAGGAGTTTCGCGATTATGTGGCCGGTGCCGAGCTGGTTATTCACAATGCTCCATTTGACATCGGTTTTCTAGACAACGAGTTATCGCTGCTCGACCCGCCATTGGCGGTGCTGGAGGAAAGTTGCAGTATTCTCGATACCCTCCTGTTGGCGCGTCAAAAACATCCGGGCCAGAAGAACAATCTCGATGCCCTGTGCAAGCGTTATGGCATCGACAATAGCAACCGCAGTCTGCATGGTGCCTTGCTCGATGCGCGTATTCTTGCCGATGTGTACCTCGCAATGACCGGTGGCCAAACCAGCCTCGGACTGGAAGCGGAGCAGGGCATCGATACGGATTCCGAGCAGATCGAAATAAATCGCATTGAATCCGGCCAGCCGCTACCAATATGGCAGGTTGACGAGGCAGCTCTGCGGGCCAATCGTGAATACATCGAATTTCTCGCCACCCAGCACGACGATCCCGCCTGGAAGTAACACCGCAACCGTCATCCCGATAAGTATCCAGTACTGCCCCACAGGATTTATTAACGATATCCTTAGCCACACACCCAGGGTATGAAGCCTTCTCGGGATAGACTTCAAATTGGAAAATCTAGCCTCGATATTTGGAGCT
>JAOTYD010000019.1 GCA_029862005.1 Gammaproteobacteria bacterium
AGCGATCCCACATTTCGGACTTTTCTGTCGCCGTGTACCATCTTCGTTTTCTTCGTGACATTTACAACACCTCACCTTTGCTTCTAAAGATAAAGTGTTGCGCCGATCAGTTGAGGTCACCGTCGTTAGCAGACTCTGGCGAATATATTTTGAGCGTCCGTTATTGGATTAATAACAGGTCAATTCACTATCCGTTTTCGAGTGACGACCAGAGCCTTTTCCAGGTAAGGGTTTAAAGTTATTAGAACCCGAACGGATCATCAGACAGCAGAATGCCGACATAGGGTGCGTAGGTTAAAACAGCGCCTTGCCGAGGACCCATATCATCGAATTCCTTAGCCAATTGACCAAAACACAACTCATTTTCGGGCTCCGCTTTTAGCGCTTCCAGGGCAGTAAGCAATGATTTGATCTCTTCGGCATCCAGGTGCTGCCCCAACATCTGGATTGCAATGTCGATATCCGCGACCCTAACCGGTTTTACTTTTGTTTCAATCCGAACCTGCTCCGACTCATCAAATTCCGGCGGCTCTTCAAAGACATTCGCAGCAAGTCCTTCAGGGAGAGAGCCGGCCTTGAGCCCGGCAAACGCGTTGTATTCCTGTCGTGCTCGCTGTTTGAGTTCTTCGACAAAGGCGTTAAATTCTTGCGAATTAGGTTTATCGATCAACAGCGACAGCAACGGACCGCATTTAACGCGGCTGTGAAACTCGAGGAACGGCTCGTTCACTGCGGGCTCGGGATTGAGTATTGACAGGTCTATGGACAATTTTTCTTCTTTGAGCGGGGTTTTAATTCGAAAATTAACCACGTCATCTACAATTTCGAATTCTCTGGTGCCCTTTAACAGCTGCTTTTGAACGAGTTTCATGGTCACTACTGTATCTGATTGAAATTATTACTATTTCTGGGAATTATGACGGTTTGAAATATAATGTACAACTCGCATAACCCATACAAAACAGTGTTCAACGTATAAAAAGGAGTAATGGGCCTTCTTACCCGTTATTGGTATAATTATCGTTCTCAAGTTTTATTGGCGCCGAATGGTTTGGAGCGACAAACTCCAGTATCGAGTGTCCCGGATGAATGTCAGCAGTTAGTTGATGAGTAAAGGTGATTTATGAGCGAACAAAAGAAAACCCGACCCAAGGTTCCCGAGGGTAAAGCACGCTATGTCGTAACCCGCCAGATGGAAGCCAACGAAAAGGGCTTTGTCGGTTATGAAACCATCTGGGAACCCTTTCAAAAGGAAGTTAAATACGAGACGCCTAAACGTCCCTGACCCAGTTCGGTCGCGCTAATCCGAAAGTTCGAGCGCGATCCGATTCAAATAAACTTAACGCGAAAACCGGCGAGGACTAGAATCCTCGCCGGTTTTTTGTTCAAAATCTGCCACAGTGGGCATCTCGGCGTCCGCAGTAGAAGATCGGTGAGGTAAGCGGGTTAGTCCGGTTTGAATGTGTAGAGTTTATTGTGGGGAATGACACCGCGTACCCCGCCTTTCGGGTTTTCCACGTCCCCCTTGTAACGTGGGATAACATGGATATGCAGGTGTGGAATCGACTGCCCGGCCCAAAGGCCTATGTTAATGCCGATATTGTAACCGTCCGGGTTAAACTGTTCGTCGGCTATTTTCTTTCCTTCTGCAACGAGCCGCCACAGTTCTTCGCGCTCCTCATCGTTGATATCGAAGTAATCGGCAAAATGCCGATATGGGATGACGAGAAAATGCCCCTCGCTGGTCGGATGCCGGTCCCAGGCCGCATAACCGTATTTCCCCTCGATTATAATGCGACGTCCGGGTTTGGATAGACAGAAGCGACACTTTTCGTCTTCGGCGAGCGCGGTTTGTTCAATCATGACTCTGTTGATATCGGATTGACTAATGGGATTGGTTAATTAATGGGCACCTGGGTGACGCCTTCGAGATCGGGGCTTTCTTCTACCTTGCCGCCATGCTCGATTTCTTCTTCGGTCGCATCACGAACCAGCAGTATCTCCAGGCGGAAGATAACTTCACGCCCACACAGTGGGTTGTTGCCATCGATGGTCACCGACCTTCTGTCGACACGGGTAACCAGAAAAGTCTTGGTCTGTCCATGGTTGTTCTCCATCAGTATCGACATTCCGACTTCGCGGTATTCTTCGGGAACGTCTTGAATCCGTTCGGTAATCACCAGGGATTCGTCACGCGGTCCATACAGCTGGTTGCAGTCGATGGGGACCTCGATCACTTCACCGGTCTTTTTGCCCTCGAGCTCCGCCATGACCGCCGGTGCCAGTATCTCGTTGGTGCCGTGCACATATCCCAGCGGGTATTCCACCTGTGTCAGCACGCCGCCGGATTTCTGGTCGATGACCTTGTAGGTCAGTTCAACATACTTGCCATCTGCAATCGTTTCATCACTCATATCCGTCACCTTCAAAAAATTGAAGCCGCAAAAATTTTAACTTCACCTCTCTCGAAACCGATGACCATGCGCCCCAGCCATTCACCTTCTTTTTTGTTACTGCGTACCCTGAACAGGCAAGTTACGTGCTCCCCGCGACGGATGAAACCAAGAAAATCGTATTCAGGCGAAAGGTTTCGGGTCAATTCGCTTTTGGCAAATTGTTTACCGAGTTCGACCTCATTGAGACCAAGCAACAGGTCATAGGAAAAATTCCGGATGAATTTTCCGTACTGTCCTTTATTGGAATACAGGATCAGATCGTCCCAAAATGGAAAAGCGATTTCCTGAAGCTCTTCATCTGTTTTATCGATAATATTCATACAAACTCTCAACAACAATCAACCGTCAGTTGCCGATATCCCCGTCTTTCGGGGACAGGGATTTTATTAGACAGCAATGCTGCAAATAAAAAAAGATCAACAGTCATGTTGATCTTTTTTTCGCTCGGGGAGGCGTCGATGACACCTCCCCGGGTGACTTAGCGCGAATATTGCTTGAGGCCCAGCCTGGCGTTCAGCCGCCACCGTCCTGGCGCCATCACTCGGGATGCTTATGCAACCTCCGCGCTGGAGGATTGCTCGTCCTCCGCGTTAGCGGGTTGCTCGTCATCGCCCACGATGTGGTAGCAAGGTGCCTTTTCCATGGTGTATTCACCAGTCTTTGGATCACGGCGCGAAACTGTCAGTACATGCCAGTTCTCATCATCCAGTTTCATCGCATCACCCCGGTAGTAGTATCCCGGCCAGCGGGTTTCCTTGCGAAACAGCGTGTGTTGTACGACGGACTCGGAAGCAAGCGTCCGATGCTTCAGTTCCCATGCGCGCAACAGTTCGTGGATGTTCTCGGCAGCAACCTTCTCAAGATCCTCTTCCAGCAGCTTCAGCTTCTTCAGACCGATACTCAAAAGCTTGTCGTTGGTCATGTAGTTAACTGTCGAACCTCCGGCGTACTCATCCATCAACTTCTGCAAGCGATCCAGACCCTGGCGTGGGTTGATGTAATTAGGATTAACGCTACCCGCAGTGATCTCGTTGCGGTAAACCTTGTAGTGCTCCATCGGCTTGAAGATCTCGGTCTTGCGACGATCGATTTGCTCCTCTGAAACGCGTATGCCCTCGGCTTTGCCGTCGTCAATGTATTTACAGGCGGCCTTGGCGGCCAGGCGACCTTCGGTAAACGAACCGGAAGAGAATGCATGCGGCGTACCGCCGACAGCGTCACCGGCGCCGAAAAGACCTTCGACGGTGGTCATACGGTTGTAGCCCCAGAAGTACTCGGGAGGAGACACGTCTTCAGGGCCGGAACACCAGGCACCACTGCCGGTCGCGTGTGAACCCATGACGTAGGGTTCTGAGGTTGTCAGCTCCGGGTTCTCGTACTTCGGATTGACATCGGTTGCCGCCCACAATACGGCCTGTCCAATGGTCATGCCCAGGAAATTGTGCCAGCCGATCTCTTCCAGATGCGGATCCTGGAAGGCTTCCATCGTAACCATGTGGATCGGACCGCGACCGGCATTCACCTCCGAGATAAGTGCGTGGTTACGCAGGCAGGTCGGGATGGGGCGATGGGTGGCGTGCGATAATTCCGGATCCAGGTATTCCTTGCCCACCATTTTCTGCAGGTCAGGGAACCATTTTGACTCGTACTCTTCACCATTGCAGTTCTGGGTGTAAGTCTTCAGGTGCAGGAAGTAGGCACCGACCGGACCGTAACCGTCTTTGAATCGGGCCAGCACGATACGGTTTTCCATCTGGGTCATTTTCGCGCCGGCCTCGATCATCAAACCATAGGCCGAGCCCGATGACCACGGCGCATACCAGACACGACCCGCACCTTCACCAACCGAGTTTGGCCTGAAGATGTTCGATGCCCCGCCGGCAGCAACGATAACGGCCTTGGATTTGAATACGTGGTAGTCACCGGTCCGTACGTTGAAACCGACGGCACCGGCGACGCGGTTTTCCTTGGCATCGTCCATCAGCAGATGGGTGACACAGATACGGTTGAACACCTTGTCAGCCGACTTCTTTGCGGCTTCAGCCACGATCGGCTTGTAGGACTCACCGTGAATCATGATCTGCCAACGCCCCTCGCGCTGATAGGTACCGGTCTTGGGATCACGCATGATCGGTAAACCCCATTCCTCGAACTGGTGTACCGTCGAATCGACGTGACGCGCCATGTCAAACAACAGGTCTTCGCGAACCATACCCATCAGGTCGATACGCGCGTAGCGGACGTGATCTTCAGGATTGTTTTCACCGAAACGGGTTCCCATGTAGCAGTTGATCGCGTACAGACCCTGTGCCACAGCGCCGGAACGGTCGATGTTGGCTTTTTCAGCGATCACGATCTTCTTGTCCTTACCCCAGTAGCGCGCTTCGAAAGCAGCACCGGTACCGCCGAGGCCAGCACCTGCGACCAGGATATCGATATTGTCTTCTAAGATAGTCTTAGGCATCAGTAGTAAACCCCAGCTTTCATCGTGAGCCCGTTAGACTCCAAAGTATGAATATCACCGTCATCCATGCGGATATACTTCGGCTCGCTATACAACAATTGACTGTCACGCATTTCCGGGGAGGGTTCAGGCACATCAGACAGTTGAGGGATGTGCTTGCCCCAGGGTTTGGTCGTGATCGGCGCCAGCAGATTCATGTCGGTTTCACCGTTGCGGGATTTGATCCGCCACGCAATGACACCCTTTTCCTCATCACGGATTACTCGTACCGAGTGGCCCAGCGGGGCGAAATCCGCGTAGCCGCGAACGTCAATCGCATTGTGCGGGCAGGCCTTGACGCAGGAGTAACACTCCCAGCACATGTTTGGCTCGATGTTGTATGCGCGGCGCAGGGTCGGGTCGATGTGCATGATGTCCGAAGGGCAGATATCAACGCATTGTCCACAACCATCGCAGCGAGTCATATATACAAATGTAGGCATAATATTCCTCTTCCTAAATCAATCAGTTAATCACGGTTTTAATAATGGTTTGGAGATTCACGCTTGATTCCAAGCCCCATGTAGGGTGGTTTTTCACCCATGTATGTCGGGATATCTGGATACCTGGTCTGTAAATCAGCATCCGTCAGTTCACCCAGTTCGGGCAGATTCTCTCGTGAACCATCTGCCATGATGATTTTTTTCTGGTAAGCGGCCGCCGGCTTGAAGAACATGTGGGCAAATTTTGACCACAGCACGGTGCAAAACAGCATCGTACTGGACAGGATGAACAGGCAGAAGAACAGCGTGCCCCAGAAGACATACGCCTGCCCGAATGACCACAGCAACGCGAAAGTAGTGGTCGCCAGCAGCGACAGGATAAACAGGTCGGCGGGCACCAGTCGATACCAGGGATTGCCTTCCGAATTTAAATCGACACGGATGAAGAACCAGAACCAGTAACCACCGACACAGACCATCAGGGCGCCGATATGCCACAGGACCACGAGCATCCCGGGAGCGGCTTCGGCAGGCGTCGGGTAAGCGAATATTAGCGTCGCCGTGGTGACAACGAAAATGATAAAACCGTACATCGTCAACAGGTGCGACATGCGGCGATGCGGATTGCAAAACTCGGATGAAGTCAGTACCTCGTTGGTCAGGGTGGAAATAGCCAATGAGGCCTTTTCACCACCCGTAACGGTACGTGTCGCAGATTGCTGGGCTTTTTGAGCGTTTTCAAAGAAGTATTGGGCGCTCTTTTTGTGAATGACGTCGATGATGACACCGACAACCACCGCCAGGAACATGGCAACGACATAAATCTGCATGACGGCAGGTGTCAGGAAACCTAACAAATCGTAAAAAGGGCTGGTATCGAACATGGGAACTCCGGTATCTATGACTTCAGCAGGTCTATGCTAATGATGCGCATTAGAATAACAAATCAAGTTTCTTTGTTGGGTGATTAGTCAAATTAATCAATGCAAAAAATTGTTTATTGATATTTATCACTGAATCAATACCTGGGCAGGTAAAAATAATCGCCTAAATACCCGACAAATACCCCAGGAACTCGTAAAAGTTTACAAAATGGTAGGGTCCAAGTCGTTGATTTGTAACGATTGTGCAACTAACTGTAATCAATAGATCCGGGATTCGAGCGGACGCATGCCAGCTCCATTTTCATTTGTTCAAATTAATAAAATGAAAATAAATCGGGGATCCAGTTCCAGGAGCATCAGTTCGATAAATCGTATCGCCCTGTTTTTTTACGATTCATCTGTTGAACACCAGCGGTATTGTTGAATCTATCGCCATCGTTTGGCGTGGGCATAAAGTCAGGTTAACCGCATGGCTTATCCAGCCAGGCAAGTGCAACACATAGCTTGTTACTGCAGCTGCCCACTCCCTGCGAGTTCGATCCCCAATGCGCGCAGCTGATTTTCGATCATCGGGTCGCGGGTGTTGAGCCAGCGTTGGTAAAGGGTCAGCACCTCCTCGGTGGTCAGGCGCTGCCCGCGGGAGCAGGCGTTGGCCACCATCTCCAGCATGCGGGTGAAGGTGTTGGCCAATTCGGCGAAGATGTGCCGGTTCTCCCTGGCATTGTCGGCCAGATAGTCGTAGGCGCTGCCACCCATGCCGATAAAGTAGTCCTGAAGAATACCATGGCGGGTAAAGCGTTCCGGAAACAAGGCGCCGAGAAATAGTGCCATGTCTCCCAGTTGCTGCAGCATCAGGCAGCGCTCGCGGGAGTTGTCAGCTTCGATGGCATCGCTGTAGAGCAGTGCCAGGGGTCGCAGCGTCATTTGCCCATCCTGGTAGGCAAACAATTGCTCACTTCGACCGAGGCGTTCCAGCAGGCTGCCCAGGTACCAGCAGGTATCCTCGTGGGGTGGCGGGCGAAAGCGCCTGGCATAGCGTGTCAGGCGCTTGCTGAAATAACTCGAAAGCGATGTTTCCGTGATGGGTATTTGCGTCGGATCATGGCGCATGGTTATCTCCCGGCTCATACCATTAGTCTAAATAATAGACCAAAGTCATTCCTGTCGCTTCTTTGAAAGGCGTTTAATCGGAGTGTTTTTTGAAAATTTCCCTTTTAAGTAATTGATTTATAAGAAATAGGCGTTTAACACATGATTCGCACTGGCGAACAGTACCTGGATTCAATTCGGGACGGGAGCATCGTCATTTTCCGGTTTGCTGCACCCCTGTGGCAATTTATGATTCGTTATACTGCTTATGCAACTTCACCGGCACCGCGGTTTTCTTGCGCATGCGAATGTTGAGCATTTCCACCCCGACCGAGAAGGCCATCGCGAAGTAGATATACCCCTTCGGTACATGTACATCAAAACCTTCGACGATCAGTGTGACACCAACCAGTATCAGGAATGACAGCGCGAGTATCTTGATTGTGGGATGCCGGTCGACGAAATCACCGATGGGTTTGGCCGCCATCAACATAATGACCACGGCAATAATAATGGCGATCGCCATGATAGATACATAGTCAACCAGTCCGACCGCGGTGATTACCGAGTCGAGTGAGAAAACGATGTCGAGGATGGCAATCTGAACCAGCACGCCGGCAAGTCCGGCCGCTATCGGCACACTGGTTTCTTCCTCGACACCCTCCATGCTCTGGTGAATTTCCTGGGTGGATTTATAGAGTAGAAACAAGCCACCGAGGATCAGTATCGTATCCCTGCCGGATATCTCCTGTGCGAAGATCGTGAACCAGGGGTCCTTCAGGCCCATGACCCAGGCGATGGAAAATAACAGGGCCAGGCGGGTTAACATGGCCAGCGCAAGACCAACCCGGCGACCGAATTCGCGCTGATGATCCGGCAGGCGTGACACCAGGATGGATATAAATATGATGTTGTCGATGCCGAGCACGATCTCCAGTGCTGTCAAGGTGGCCAGCGCGATCCATGCTTCAGGGCTGCTTATCCACTCGAACATGCTGCTCTCCTTGTTTTAGTTGCGGCAAAGTATACTGAATCCGAACTCGCGATGTATGAGAGTAAGAATGATTGGAATCTATGGGTGCCAGCTAAATAAAGCGAAGATTTTTAAGTTCGAATGATGACAGCTAATCCAGGCGGATCGTTCTGCAGGCTTTCTTTATGAGAGGGATAAGTATTTAAGAATGATATTCCCGGATTCGGTCAGTAGAAGACCTAACTTGAAAAAGCATGCATCGGCAGCCGATAAAGCTCTAATCGACTGCCGATACAAATATGAATCCTAGCTGCTGGCACCTGCCGGCTTGAAGCTGGCACGGGCATTTTTGGCTTTTTCCATGGCGCCCTTCGCTTCCTGAGTGGTCAGTGCCTGGATAGTTTTGAGGTTGGTAACACCCCCGGTAGACCCTGCGATCATCATCCCGGCCACCATATCCGCCAAGTTATCCCCTTCCGATATAACCAGGAAGTCGTATTCGCCGGTGGTCACATAGTAATCCACCAGTTTTGCTCCGACCGACTCCAAAAGGCCGGCTACCGCGGCTTTTCGATCCTCGGGATTGTCGACCATTCCCTTGATAGCGCTTTCGCTATAGTTGCCTTGTGTGATAAATATTGTCATTTTATTGCCCCCTTTTTCACTAATCGTTATAAGAGACTTGCATACAACCGGAATTTGGGTCCCGGCAACCGGCAATATTAACACGAACGGCCCTGGATGGCCTGAATGTTCAGCAGTGGGTTAGGGAGTTTCCGCGCCTGAGGCGACTCGACGACGACAGGTTTTACAATGAAAAATATTTATACTTTTGGCCGAAAACCGGCACAGCGAAACTACACGATTGATGACCTGCGCGCCCTGAAAGGCTCGGGCAAACGGTTGACCATGTGCAATCCGGGCAACGAGGTTGAAATAAAGGCCTGCGTCGATGCCGGAATCGATTTGCTGACCGTGTGGGACAACCAGATGGAGATTGCCCGGGAACTGGCGCCGACCCATTTCATGGGAACCGCGATGACCTGGGGACAGTATGCGAGACCCGACGAGATTCTGCGGGCAGCCATTCGCTGCATGGAGCAGGGTGCTGACATGTACTACACCCTGCGCAGTTTCGACATCGTGGAAATGCTGGCCAGGGAGGGAATTCCGGTGCAGGGCCACATGGGACTGGTTCCATCGGTCAGTATCTGGTCGGGAGGTCTGCGGGCATTCGGACGTACTGCTGATGAAGCTCTGGAGATATATAAAACCTTCAAGCGCTATGAAGATGCGGGTTGTTTCGCGGTTGAAATCGAGTGTGTTGCCGAAGAAACGCTACGGCACCTGAATGAGAAAACATCGATCGTCACTTTTTCCCTGGGGTCGGGAAATGCAGGGGACGCTATTTTTCTGTTCATGTCCGATATTTGCGGTGAGTCCGAAGCGCCACCCAAACATGCTTATGCATTTGGGAAACTCGCGCCGCTGCATCGACAAATGTACGAGCAACGGGTGGACGCATTGACAAAGTTTCACGAGGAATCCAGCGCGATGCGCTTTCCCTATGCCGAGCAATCGATTTCGATGCACGCGGGGGAAGAAGAAAAATTACTGGAAGCGCTGGACAAGCTTTAACCTGTTAAATGGTAATTATTCGTTTCATGTTGATAATTTGTAACCGGCATTTTCCAGTCAAGCCTGAGGGATTAAATTAACCATGCTGGAGAATAAATCTTGACTGAACTTTCATACGAGTTTACGCGCGCGATCACCCGCCTGCCGGCACCGAGTATTGTGCATGGACTGAGGGCAGAGGACCTGGGTAACCCGGATCATGATCAAATGCTGAAGGATCATGTGCATTATGTTTCAACGCTTAAGGAAACTGGGGCCAGTGTCACTGAACTTCCGGCGCTTGATGCTTACCCGGATTCGGTCTTTGTCGAAGACATTGCGCTTTGCCTGCCCGAAGTCGCCATCCTGATGCGCCCGGGCGCACCGTCCCGACTTGGCGAAGTCAATGAAATGGCGCCTGTGTTGCGGGACGTTTATGACCAGGTGCTTGAAATCGAGGGACCTGGTTTTATCGAGGGAGGCGACATTTTAGTGACCGCAAAGGAAATTCTGGTAGGTCTCTCTTCCCGAACCGATAAGGCAGGCGTCGCCGAACTTGCGGAGATTATCAGCCAATGGGGCTACAAGTTGCGCCAGGTTGTAACACCCCCGGGTGTTCTGCATTTCAAGACGGACTGTTCGCTACTGGATGCGGAAACCATCCTCTCGACTAAACGACTGGATGCCACAGGGTGTTTTACAAAATATCGCGTAATCCATACCTATGATGGCGAAGAGGCAGCCGCAAACTCGATTCGTTTTAATCAGTTGGTATTGATGCCAGCCGGGTTTCCCCAAACTCGTGACTTGCTGTTGAACGAAGGTTACGAAGTGCGTGAAATTAACAATAGCGAATGCGCCAGGCTGGACGGTGGCATGTCCTGTCTTTCACTGAGATTCTAACGAGTTCGATAAGTACACGCCGTTTATTGCTTAAGCCGATGAGTCTGACAGGCGCTTTTTAAGCAACGGCTAAAGTCAACTCCTTTAAAATTCGGGAGCATCGATGGATTCGGTAATCAGTTTTGCAAAATGCTGCTGTACCGGATCCCAGTAAGGCGATAACACACCGCCGTCAAATCCTTCCGAGCAGCGACCGCTTTGCATACGCTCGATAATGCCGATGTCTTCCTGATTGAGATCGTTCCAGTTGTTAACTACATGTTCACGAGCCGCACCGTATTTATCTGCGGTCGCACCGTCACCGATAAAATACAGCGTAATGGTTTCGCGGCATTTTAATGCTCCCCGCGGCCAGGCTATGAATACGTCGACCTGGTCCGGAAATATCTCGAAGGCAAAGTTGGGGAAGAGTACAAACCAGTCACCACGATTTTGCTTCTCAATCGGCAGGTCAGGGAACCAGGGCAGTTCGCCGCCACGAGCCGGATCAGCCTGTTGAAATTCGTAGCCGCATAGCAAAACTTTTTTGTCAAAGCTTGGCGCCTCGCGTTCATCCATGCCGACGAAGTCATTTAACCATGGATGGCAGGAGAACACGTGATAGGGTTCGATGAAATTCTCGATCGGGAGTTTCCAGTTGGCGTTGATATCAAACTCGAGCGTTTCGCAAAACCGCATTGCGCTTAAGTCGTAACCGTCAAGTTTTTGAGTAATCGACTCGATAGTAGTGGCGAAATCCCCGGCGTCTCCGCTCAGGTTGACAAAGATCCAGTCGTGCCAAGTGACGCAACGAACTTCGACCAGGTCAGCGCGGTGGCAATTCGACGAGTTGACGTCGTGCTGCTCGCCGCCAAGAAAATGCGGGCGCGCTATCAACTTGCCAGACAGGCTATAACTCCAGGCGTGATTCGGACAGACGAACTTTTTGCTGTTGCAGGGTTCAGTCACCAGCTTCGAACCGCGATGACGACAGACATTATGAAAGGCTCGAATACGCTTGTCCCCGGTCAGCACCAGCACCACTGGTTGCCCAGCGACCTCGGCCGGCAGCATGTCGCCGACCCGGGTAAGCTGATGTGTGAACCCGACAAATATCCAGTTATCACGAAACAGCGTCTGCTGCTCGAGCGCATAAAAGTCGGGGCAGGTATAGGCCAGGTTGGGTAATCCCGAAGCTTCTGCAACCGGCTTGTCGAGGCGGCCATCCTGTACCTGCTGTAAAAATTCATGCCGAACCTGTTGCAGCGCTGAGCTCAATCTGGTCATTGGTGTGAAAATTCTGGATAGTTATTTTGCAATAATGAAAATTTAATGCTAATTTTTCATTTTATCAAGCGATTTCTATTCGAGCCGGTTTAAATGTACGAGCAATTGCTACAACCGCTGGACCTGGGCCCGACCCGGGTGCGCAACCGGATATTCAACCCGCCCCATGGAACTTCGTTGAGTCACCAGGGTGTCGTGACCGATGACCTGATTGCCTACCACACCAGTCGAGCGCGTGGCGGCGCCGGCTTGATCATTATGGAAGGGATGACGGTGCATCCCAGTTACGGCTTCGAAGCTTCGTTTCTGTATGCCGGCAGTGATCGAATCATTGAAGGACTGAGCCGGCTTGGCACCTGCTGCCGCGCGGAGGGTACACCCGTGTTCGGACAGCTATTTCACGCCGGGCGGGGCGTCCGGCTCAGCCACGATGGATCACGACCGCTGAGTTACTCGGCCTCCGACGTGCCGGACGAACGTTACCGAGTGGTGCCGGTGCCGATGCCGAACGAAATGGTGTGGGAATTTATCGAGAGTTATGCCGATGCTGCTGGGCGGCTTGCCGAGGCAGACCTGGATGGTGTCGAAATACTGGCCAGTATGGGTTACCTGATCCCCCAGTTTCTTAATCCGGAGACGAATCGTCGTAGTGATGAATTCGGTGGCGACGCCGAGGGACGCATGCGTTTCCTGCGCGAAGTTATATCTCGAAGTCGCGCGCGCATTGGTCCACACAAGACGCTGGGCGTGCGCGTAACCCTTGATGAGAAAATCGACAAGGGATTCCCGGCCCCGGATATGATTGACATTTGCCGGACCCTGGAAGCCGATGGATATATCGATTACTTCAGCGTGATCGCCGGATCATCGTCTGCACCTGACGGGTGGATTCACGTGTTTCCGCCGATGTCCGTGGCAGCTGGTTTTGTCGCGGATGATGCCGCGCAGCTGAAACAGGCGGTGGCCAAACCGGTACTGGTGGCAGGCAGGATTAACCAGCCACAGCTGGCTGATGAAGTTCTGACCGCGGGCAAGGCAGACATGGTAGGTCTCGGGCGTGCGTTAATCGCCGATCCTGAATTTGTCAACAAGATGGCCAGCGGCAGGACTGACGATATCCGTGCCTGCGTCGGCTGTAACCAGGCCTGTGTGGGGCATCGCCTGGCGCATTTTCCGGTGTCCTGTATCCAGAATCCGGTGAGTGGCCGCGAGCGCACCATGGGCGAATTCATACCGGCGAAAGTGCGCAAAAAGATTCTTGTTATCGGTGGCGGTCCGGCCGGCATGAAAGCAGCGGTAATTGCTGCCGAACGTGGACACCAGGTTGAATTGCACGAAATTGGCGCCCGTCTCGGTGGGCAGGTAAACCTGGCTGAGGCCTTGCCGGGGCGTTCCGAGTTCGGTGGTGTCACCACCAACCTGGAGCAGGAGCTCAGGCAGACGGGTGTTCGTGTGATCTTGAATTCGCAGATCGAGGATTCCGCACTGCATGATATCGGCCCGGATCATGTCGTTATTGCGACCGGCGCCAATACCCGTTTACCTGAGGTCGAAGTGGAGAACGTCGAATTGGTCGACGCCTGGTCGGTCATTCGCGGTGATCTGCGACCCGGCAATAACGTGGTAATAGCGGATTGGTCCTGCGACTGGGCGGGACTCGGAGTGGCCGAAAAGCTCGCGCGAGAGGGGCATTACGTGCGCCTGTTATCGGGTGGCTGTGTTGCCGGCGAATCGATCCAGGCAATTGTGCGTGACCACTGGGTTGGTGTATTGCACCAGCTCGGCGTTGAGATGATCCCCTACGCGCGTTTCTGTGGCGCCATCGACGGCAGTGCTTTTTTTCAGCATATGACCGGTGGTGAAGCCATGGTTTGCGAGGATGTCGACACGGTTGTCAGCTGCTACGCGCCACAGGCCAACCGTGACTGTGACTGGATTGCAGATATTGACGGATTGACGGTATCGCGCATTGGAGACGCAGTCTCGCCACGTACGGTCGAGGAAGCCGTACTCGAAGGACTGCAACTGGGTCGAAGTATATAAATGGCTGCAAATACGGCACTTTCGTCGGATCACGCGTTAGCCGATCTCGGTAACGACATCAGGCAATTGCGCAAGGTACGCGGTATTACCCTGCAACAACTGGCCCTGGCGACCGGCAAGTCGGTAGGATTTCTGAGCCAGGTCGAGCGTAATCTGACCCGACCCTCGGTCGCGGCACTGCAGGATATTTCGGAGGCGTTGTCGGTACATATCGGCTGGTTCTTTCCTGAAGATTCGACGGGCACACCCGAGGAGCGCGAATTTATCGTGCGGCGGCAGAATCGGCGGCGTCTCACCTATACAGAACTCAGCGGTACCGAGTACCTGGGCCTGCACGACTCGTTGCTGTCGGCTAATCTGAACGGAGAGCTTGCACTGGGTATATCCCGCTATGAACCCGGCGCTTCGACCGGTGATGACAGTTACGATCACGATGGCGAAGAAGCCGGGCTGGTGTTGTCGGGCACGCTCGAGCTAAGCATCGATGGGCGGCAGTTTGTGCTTGATGCCGGCGACAGTTTTTCCTTCAAGAGTCATTTGAGGCATCGCTATGTTAATCCTTCTCCCACCGAGGATACCGTGGTGGTCTGGGCGAATACGCCGATAACCCTGCGAAAATAACCTGAGGATAAAAGATGGCTATTCGCAGCGACAACACGAGAATGGACTCACGCCGTTTTTTCGAAGTTTACAGCCACTCGAGGTATTCAATCATGCGCCGCCGGGTTGGCTCATCCGGCAGACGCCCGAATCCCGCAGCCATGTTATCTACCATGTGCTTGAGCTTTGATGTGGCGGGAATGATGCAGGTTACCGCGGGGTGAGCTGCAATAAATTTAAGGAAAAACTGTCCCCAACTGGCACAATCGAACTCGGATACCCAATCGGGTAAAGGCTCGCCGCGGACCTTGCGAAACAGCGCACCGCGTTGGTAAGGACGGTTGATCAGCGTGGCGATTCCGCGTTCACTTGCTATAGGCAGCAGGCGCTGTTCTACTTCGCGGTCCAGTATGTTGTAGCTGAACTGCACAAAATCGAGCGGTAGCTGTTGCAGTATCTGTTCGAGTTCATTGTGAGAGCGACCATGCGAGGTCGTGATGCCGATGTAGCGTATTTTTCCCAGGGCCTTCCACTCAACCAGGGTATCGATGTGGGTCTTCCAGTCGCGCAGGTTGTGAATCTGCATCAGGTCAATCTTGTCTACGCCCATGCGTTGCAGCGAACGCTCCATTTGATTGATGCCTTCGCGTTTACCGTAGGTCCATACCTTAGTCGCCGTAAAAAGATTCTGTTTGTTATTGACCTGGCTCAGCAGGGCACCGGTTACCGCTTCGGCGCTGCCATACATCGGCGATGAATCGATCAGTTGCCCGCCGTTATCAAAAAATGCCTGCATCACGTCGAGCAACTGCGAATGCGCCGCGGTGGTGCTTTCAACATCGAAAGTTCGGGAAGTGCCAAGCCCGATGACGGACAAACGTTCACCCGTGGATGGGATGGTTTTCTTGATTACCGTGGATTTTGCTGCAGACAGGTAGCTCGGAGCAAGCGCGTACAGCAGCGAAGCGGCGCCAGTCGATTTTAAAAAGTGGCGGCGGGTAAAACTGGAATTTGGTTTATTCATTTAATGTCTCCGCAAGCACAGTGCCAGGTGATTCTGCGCTGATGCTATTTTTGTCGAAACGGGTTCCGAGAAAGATCGCGACCAGGGTCCAGATCATCGCGAACAGGGCAGCAACCATTGCGATCGCGCCGAGGCCAAGCCCGATACCCTGCGCAAGCCCGGTATAGGTCCAGCCGGCGAGCACGTCACCGCCCCGATAGACCACGATATCAATCACCGGTTTGGTTTTGAAACGCGTTTCGCGGGGCACGCTGGTAAACAGCATTTCTCGCCCCGGTCGCGTAATTGCATAGTTTCCCGCGCGGCGGACGATCTGCAGTCCTATCAATAGCGCAAGCCCCGGTGCGATCGCAACTGCGATCCAGCCGAATACCAGCACCACCGGTACCAGTGCCAGGGTTACGGCCAGGCCGAATCTGGTTGCCAGGCGGCTGGTGGCGAACAGCGCGGTCAAGATGGCCAGCGTGTTTACGGCCAGGTCCATCATCCCCCAGTACTGCGAGCGGGTAGCGCGGTCGTATTCGACCATGACGTTCTTCAGCTCGAAGTAAACGAAGCTGCTCATTATCGTGTACAGTAATATGAACAGGCCGATGCCGAGCAAAAACCGATGACTGAGCAAGTCGACAAAACCATCAAAAAATTCCCCACCAATTGATTTTACGGTGACAGTGCCGGTTACCGGCTTGCTTTCGGTAACAGTCCTGGCTTTATCGAGGAAAAAAATAATCGGTACAATCAGCAGCAGCGTCAGGGCCGCGATCAACAACAGATTATAAACTCCGAGAATTCCGCCCAGGAAAACCGGAATGGAGGGCCCTACAACCGCTCCAATACTTGCACCCGCGCCGAACAGGCCAAACAGGCGCCTTGATTGCGATCTGGAATAGATATCGGACATGAAACTCCAGAATACCGATACGTGGAACAGGGCAAAGAAACTGACCCAAACGTAGAATGCTTTATCGATGATTCGGGAGTCTTCAAACCAGCTTGCACCGAAATAAAATAGCAGGAAGGAGCCCGCAAAAAAGATATAAACACCCGGTACCAACCGCTTCAGCTTGACTCGTGATACAACAAATCCATACATCAGTACGGCGCCGGTGCTGATAAAAAAAGTCAGTGTCCACAGCCAGCTCAATTCGGCGTCGGTCCAGTCGCTCGACATCGCATCACGCACCGGTCTGAGCACGTAATAAGCGGCCATCAGCAAAAAAACAAACAGGAATGACATCGATGCCGTCGACAGTTCCCGTGATTCCACCTTGAGCAGTTTGTTAATGAAAATTTGGAACGAGCCGGGCATGCGGAGGTGTAAGAATTTTGATATGCGACAGTATAACCTAAGCCGGCTGCAGGTCACTGCACCTGTTGGTTATCTTGAATCTGCTGCTAACTCGTGTGGTGCTTGTTTGGCGAGGCCAGCGACGACTTCAGCCGAGGGCTGCTGGATCAGTACTCTCGGATCGACTTTCAACTTTGATTCGCGATTGCCACCGCCGAGTACGACATAATCGCATTGCATGACGGCATCGTCGATCCATATGGGAAGGTTATCGGGCAGACATAACGGAGTGACGCCGCCAATTTCCATAGCGGTCATTTCGCGGGTTTCGTCAGCCGATGCAAACGATACCTTGCGTGCGCCGAGCTTCTTGCGCACGGTGTGGTTGGTATTCAAGCGATCGGTGGCAAGCAGTACGCAGACCACGAATTTCCGATCCCCGGTTTTGGAGCGCACCAGAATCGCGTTGGCTGAATTTTCGAGTGCCACTCCATAGTGTTCGCAGAACATAGCCGTGTCAGCAAGTTTAGGATCACAGGGCCAGACCTCGAACGGGTGGCCAGCTTGCTCGAGAAATGCTCGTATCTTGGGCAGAGTATCGCTCAACGCTATTATTCCTCATTTGTCTAGATGATCGCGTAGATATTATTTAACATAGTTATTGAACGCTGTGAATGCAGCTGGCAACAATGGAGTAGCCATGAAGTTATCTGATTTCAAAATGCTGGCCTTTGACACCTACGGTACCCTGATCGACTGGGAAAGCGGGATTTACAATGCACTGGAGCCGCTGTTGGATAAACTGCCGCTCAAGTTGAGTCGAGATGAAGTGCTGGAATTATTCGCCGAGTTCGAAATGCAACACCAGGCTGATACGCCAACCCTGGTCTACAGCTCGTTATTGGCCGAGGTATGCCAATCGATCGCGAATAAATGGCAGATCAAGATCAGCGACGACGAGGCGCGAAGCTTCGGCCGCTCGGTCAAGCACTGGCCCGAGTTTGCTGACTCGGCCGAAAGCCTTAAATACTTGCGCCAGCATTACCTGATGGCAACCGTGACCAATTGCGACCGCATCAGCTACATGGGCAGTAATGCCCGGCTAGAAATCGAATGGGATGCCATATATACCGCGCAGGATGTCGGTTGTTACAAGCCCAATCTGCGTAATTTCGAGTACATGTTTGAACAGGCGAGACGTGATCTGGGCATCTTGCCGCACGAAATTTTACACGTTGCCCAATCCCTGACGCACGATATGGTGCCGGCGACCAGCATGGGCATGACCAAAGTGTGGATCAACCGTCGCCATGATGCCGAGGGCTACGGCGCCACTGCTCCGCCCGAAGGGAAATACACGATCGAGTGGGAATTCAACAGCATGGCCGACTTTGTAAAAGCCCATCAACAGGAAACCGAATAGGCCCTGCGTACCGAAAACCTGGAACGATGGCCATCCGAACTTCTCGATACCTGCTGGTACTACTGCTCTGCATTTTGGTTGCAGCGCCGAATCCCGCGTTAGCCGCGACCCCGACCCTGTTGACCGGTGTTGCGCTGGTCAATGCCCTGCGCGCCGGGGGCTACAACCTGTATTTTCGACATGTTGCAACCGACTGGTCGCAATCGGATGACTTGCGTCAGGCGGATGACTGGTTGAACTGTGACCCGGCGCAAATGCGCCAGCTGTCGGAGGCAGGGCGTGCAGATGCAGTGGCCATAGGCAACGCCATTCGCAAGCTCGATATTCCGGTAGGTGAAGTCCAGGCGAGCCCGTATTGCCGCACGATTGAGACCGCAGATTTGATGAATATTGGAGCGGTCAAATCCTCGACCGCAGTGATGAATCTGCTTGCCGCCGACTATTTCGGCGGACGCACGGCTATTGTCGCCACTGCACGGGCGCTGCTGGCAACGCCACCCGCTCCCGGTACCAACCGCGTCATCGTTGCGCATGGTAACGTAGCGCAGGCGTCCACGCCGGTGTACCCCGCCGAAGGCGAGGGCGTAGTGTTCCAGCCAGACGGCAAGGGTGGTTTTCAGCTGGTCGGCCGAATCAGCCCGACGGACTGGCCCCGGCTTTTAAAACTTGCGTATCAATAGCTCGATTGATGGTTGGTGATCGGAACCTCGACGGTATAAATGTTGATTGATCGTGTCTGGCCTCTTGCTGTAACTTCGCCGACCCGTGACAGCTCGACATCATTGACCGAGGCGGCGCTCGATTCCGAGATCATTAATCGGGTTCCGTACTCCTTGTTCAATGCCTCGAGACGGGCCGCGAGGTTTACCGCGTCGCCGTGAACCGTGTAGTTCAGGCGCCCCCTGGCGCCGATGGCCCCGGCAACCACCGGGCCGGTATTGATACCAATTCGAATGTTCAGCTTTTCGCCTTCGTACTTGTCGGAGGCAATCCGGTTCAACATTTCCAGTGCGGCGTGAACCGCGTTGTGGGCATGGTTGTCGTCGGCTATCGGGACGTTGAAAGTCGCGAGTATTGCATCGCCCTGGAACTGAGTAACCACGCCCCCATTTTGCTCGAGTATTTCCACCATGGCCGAAAAATAGGCATTGAGAACATCGACTATCTTAACCGGCCCCAGCGTTTCGGTGAGTTGGGTGAAGGATTCGATATCGCAAAACAGGATTGTGGCCTCGGTTTGCTGCACCGGAATCGCGCCGCCCCCGGCCAATAGTGAACTGGCCACCTTTTCCGGCACGAAACGTCCCAGCGTATCGCGAATTACCTTCCGCTCGCGTAACCCATGGACCATGTTGTTGAACGCCTTGCTGGCATCGTCGAGTTCGCGAATATAGCTGCCGCCCATCGGCTCAACATCGTCCAGACCACCCGCATCGACCGTATTCGCAGCGCTTACGATTTCCTTGATCGGCCTGCTAACCTGGCGGCCGACAATGATCGAGGCGATGATCGCGAACACCAGAACTGCGAGGCCGGCAGCCAGTGACCTGAGTAAATTTTCGATCTGACCATGGGAGTGCAGGCTGGTGTTCAGGTAGACGCCGATGGTCCACGGCGCTGGGCCATAACGTTCGATATCGCGATAAAGATAAAGATAGAAATTATCGCCCCAGAATATGCCGCTGGCCTGAGTGTCCTCGAGTGCGGCCGAGATAAATGCTGCTTCCTCGTCGGGTGACCAGATGCGTTTTAATATCAGGTCGCCTAGTTCGTCGAGGTGAAGCAGCGGCTGTTGTTCGCTGCCGCTGATAATGGCTGGATGAGCAAGAACATATTCGCGGTTGTATAAAACGAATGGTGTTACGCCGGTGTCGGCATGATCCCGGGCGAGAAAAGCGGATAGTTCATGCACGGTTACGATCTGCGCAAAAATACCGATGAATTCGTCGTCGGCATTATGCAAGGGTATATCGTGCAGCAGGGTTGACGAGTTTATTGTATCGGTGAAGATCGGTTCGCGCCACGCGGTCGACGCTGCTGCTTTAACCTGGTTTAGATAGTCCTGGAACCAGGGATTTTTCGACCAGTCTCCGGTTATCGCAACCCGCTCCTCACGATGCCAGCGCCGGCCGTTGCCATTAGCCGCGATTATTGCAACTCCGGCCACCTGTGGTGTCGCCGCGAGTGAACCGTAAATATAGTCATCGAAGGAAGACAGGTCTGTCAGATCCTTGATATCACGGGCGACCCACCGCGCCTGGTCGGCAATTGGCTTAAGGCGTTCATCCAGGCTTAGCTCCATCGCGTCGATCAGCGTTTTGCCCTGGTCAGCCCACAGCTGGCGAGTGCTTTCCGCCGCCTGGTTGAAGCCGAGGTAGAGCACGATGCCCACGCTCAGCGCAAGCAGGCTGCTCGCGCCGAACACGGTAATCGCGGTGATCGGGATGCGATACCTGGCTGTCATTTTCGTGCCCCGTTTCCTGCAGAATCCGGCAAGGCCCTAACTTAGGGCTTCTGGCAGCAACAGGTCAAGGATTGAAAAGTTCGACCGCGAGATCCCTGCCGGAAAGTTTTCGCAATAAGAGATCACGGCGCCGGTTGGTGTTTTCGATATTCGCCTGCTTCACATGCCCGAAACCACGCATATCGAGCGGCAAACTTGCGATTTCAACAGCGATCTCGTGGTTTTGCGGAATAATCTCGGCAAGAATTTGTTCGATATCGCGTTCGTAATCCGCTATCAGTGCGCGTTCCATTTTGCGTTCAGCGGTGTAGCCGAAGATATCAAGTGCGCTTCCGCGCAGCTTTTTAAAACGCGCGAGCAAACGGAACAAGGGCATTACCCAGCCTCCAAATTCACGCTTTAATAGTTTGCCAGAATGAGGGTCCCGTTTCGCCAGCAGCGGCGGAGCCAGGTGAAAACGCAACCGGTAATCGCCTTCGAACTGTGTCGCCAGTGCCTGCTCGAAGTCGCCGTTGCTGTAGAGTCTTGCAACTTCGTATTCGTCCTTGTAGGCAAGCAGGTTGAAGTAGCTGCGTGCCACCGCATCGGTCAGCAGCAGTTCGGCATTTTCGCCTGGCAGATGAAGTTCGCGTTCCGAGGTGTGCACGCGTTCCACCAGGCGCTGGTAGCGTTTGGCATAATCCTGGTCCTGGTAATCGGCGAGGTAAGCACTGCGATACGCGATGACGTCGTCCAGGGTTGCTTCGGGTTCCGCGGGCTTGTACTCGTTGGCGAGGCCTGCCTCGTCAAGTACGGCAGTTGGGTCGATAACGTAGCGACGCCCCCACAGGAAAGCCTGCTGATTTTGCTCGATCGCGACACCATTCAGTGCGATGGCTTCATCGATAGCCTCAGCACTGATCGGTATCAAACCTTTTTGATAGGCGGCTCCCAGCAACAGGAAATTGGAGTAGATTGCATCACCCAGCAGGCGTGTTGAAAGCGCGGTCGCGCGGATGAAATGACTGTGCCCGGTTTCCAGTTCACCCGCGATTGCCTGCTCCATATCCTCGATTGGAAATACGGCATCCGGGTCATGCGTAAACTCGGCGGTAGGAGACAGGTGACTGTTAATAACAGCATACGAATGCTTTCGATTCAACTTGGCCAGCGCATCATCGGCTGCCGATACCACGAGATCGGCACCCAGTAACAGATGTGCCTCGCCGGCGGGGATTCGCACCGAGTAAATCTGATGCTGGTAATCGGCGACCCGCACATGCCCGGTCACCGCGCCGAACTTTTGCGCGAGCCCTGTTTGATTGAGCACCGATACACCCTTTTGCTCGATATGTGCGGCCATGCCCATAACCGATCCAACCGTCAGTATCCCGGTACCGCCGATGCCGGTAATGAGGATGTTGAATGGCCCATCGATCGAAATTCTTTGCGGTTCTTCGGGTGCAGGCCAGCCGGTTGTTTCAGCCATTGCCTGGCGTTTGCGAAGTTGCCCACCGTGCACGGTAACAAAACTCGGACAGAATCCCCTGACACAGGAATAATCCTTGTTACAGGCGCTTTGGTCGATGGCTCTTTTGCGACCCAGCAGTGTCGGCTTGGGGATGATGGAAAGGCAGTTGGATTGCACACCGCAGTCGCCGCAGCCCTCGCAAACCGCGTCATTGATGAAGACCCGCTTGGGCGGATCTTCGAGAATGCCCTTCTTACGCCGCCGCCGCTTTTCGGCGGCACAGGTTTGCGCGTATATCAGTGCGGTGCAGCCCTCGGTATCACGTAATTCGCGCTGTATCGAATCCAGCTGTCGTCGATGCGAGATCGAGATCCCGTCATAATTTGAAAACGGGCTGTTGCGGTATTCCTGCGGTTGATCGGATACCACGGCGATCCGCTTAACTCCTTCGGCGCGCAGTTGCTCGATTAATTGTGCAACTGAAAGCTTGCCATCCAGGGCTTGTCCACCGGTCATGGCGACTGCATCGTTGTAGAGAATCTTGTAGGTAATGTTGACGCCTGCGGCAACCGCGGCACGAATTGCGAGCAAGCCCGAATGAAAGTAAGTGCCATCGCCGAGGTTTTGAAACACGTGTCTGGTTTCGGTAAATGGTGCCTGGCCCAGCCAGGTCGCACCTTCACCGCCCATCTGGGTAAAGGTTTCGGTGCCGCGGTCCATCCAGGTTGCCATGTAGTGACAACCGATACCGCCGTAAGCCCTGCTACCTTCCGGTACCACGGTCGAGGTATTGTGCGGGCAACCTGAACAATACCAGGGTTTACGCTCTGCGAGCCTGCGCGGTTTGGCGAGGGCTGCCTCCTTGGTCTCGAGGAATTCGAGACGTTTCTGTATCGATTTACTGTCGAAAAACCGGGAGATACGTGCGGCGATCACGCGCGCAATCATCGCCGGCGTCAGCTCGCCGAGATTGGTGACCAGCAGGTTGCGATCTTCATCGTATTCACCGACCACGCTGGGACGTCGGCTAACCGGCCAGTTGTACAATTGACCCGTGAGCTGGTCTTCAATCACGCTGCGCTTCTCTTCGACCACGAGGATTTCTTCAAGCCCGTCGGCGAACTGGTGAGTCACCACCGGTTCCAGCGGCCAGCTCATGCCGACCTTGTATAACCGGATTCCGATTTTCGCCGCGAGTTTTTCGTCGATGCCGAGATCACTCAGCGCCTGCAGCGTATCGAGGTAGGATTTACCGGTCGTGATAATACCGAGCCGCGCGTTGTCGCTGTCGAGTTCGATGCGGTTCAGATTATTGGCGCGCGCGAAGGCCCTCGCCGCGTAGATCTTGTGGCGCTGCAGGCGTTCTTCCTGCGCCATCGGTGTATCCGGCCAGCGCGTATGAACGCCGTCTGCGGGCAGTTCGTAATCGTCGGGGATGACGACGTTGACCCGGCTGGGATCGATTTCAGCCGAGATCGCAGCATCCATGTTTTCGGTGATTGCCTTCAATCCAACCCAGCACCCGCTGTAACGTGATAACTCCCAGCCGAAGATGCCCAGGTCGAGTACCTCCTGCACCCCGGTAGGATTTAACACCGGAGCGGTGGCACCGATAAACATATGGTCACTCTGATGCGGCAAGGTCGAAGACTTGCAGGCGTGGTCATCACCGACGACGGCGAGCACGCCACCATGGGGTGACGTACCGAAGGCATTGGCATGTTTGAGCACATCCATGCTGCGATCGAGCCCGGGTCCCTTGCCGTACCACATCCCGAACACACCGTCGTACCTGGCGCCCGGAAACAGTCCGACCTGCTGGCTGCCCCACACCGAGGTCATTGCCAGGTCTTCGTTAATCCCGGGCAAAAAGTGAATGTTGTGTGCTTCGGTAAATTGTTCGGCTCTCCATAGCGCCTGGTCGAGGCCGCCGATGGGTGAACCGCGATAGCCTGAAATGAAGCAGGCTGTGTTGAGTCCCTGTTCCAGGTCACGCTGGTGCTGCAAGATCGGTAACCTGACCAGAGCCTCGATGCCGGTCATAAACGCCTTGCCCTTATCGAGAGAGTACTTGTCGTCGAGAGAGACTTTCATGGCTTCACCAGATCAGCATGATAAACATTGTAATTTTAGTGCCCCAAACACGATGTTTTGTTGCATTTTTTCTACTTGATTGCAATTAATAGATTTTTAATTCTATAATTATGCATTATTTTGGAATAAATTTTCAAATCAATGAGCCTTTCCGCAATCGATATCAAGATTCTCGGGCTGCTGCAGCAAGACGCTTCACTGACCGCGGCCGAGATCGCAGAGCGGGTGAATCTGTCAGTATCGCCCTGCTGGCGTCGTATCAGCCGCCTTGAAAAAGAGGGAATCATCGATAAAAAAGTGGCGCTGCTGAATCCCGAGAAACTCGGAATCGGGATGGTGATTTTTGCGCGTATCAGTCTTTCGCAAAATGATGAAGCCTCATTACATGCCTTCGAGGAACAAGTGCGTCAGTACCCGGAAGTGGTGGAGTGTTACACGGTAACCGGTTCAGCGGACTATTTTCTGAAAATAATTACCCGCGACATCAAGCGCTACGATCAGTTTTTACGCCGCCATTTATTGCAGATACCACATGTCAGGGATGTTAATTCGAATGTTGCCGTGACCCAGGTCAAGTACAGCACGGGGTTACCGCTTGAAACCCAACTAAAGACCTGACCCGGGTTCAGTTAGTCTCTCGACGAGCTTCGTATCAGATTTGCGCAGCCAGTGTTCTGATTCAATCAACCAGCCTGATGTTACAGACCTGTTACAAATGCTTGCGAAATGAATAGCTAAAAGGCTTAATACGCACTTTCCGGGGCTTAAGTGGTGCCTTTGATAGATGATCAAAAAGATTTTGGTTGCTACCGATGCGTCTGCAGCCTCAGGTCGCGCGGTCAGTTTCGCAGCACGGTTGTCGGTGCAGCACGAGGCCGAGTTGCTGATTTTGAACGTCATTCGGGATATGCAATTGCCGGAAGAACTGAAGGATGCGCCCGAATTCGAATCCTTCCTCAATGCTCGCGATGACCTGATGCGACATGCTGCGGAGCAGATCCTGAAGACTGCAAAGCAAAAGGCTAAAAAAGAAGGCGCCCGGAACATTCAAACCGCTATTGGTAGCGGTGACCCGGCCAGCAGCGTAGCCGGATTCGCGCGCCGCCGTAAAATCGACCTGATCGTTGTCGGTACCCGTGGTTTGAGCAAAATAAAGGCAGCCGCGATGGGCAGCGTTTCCCGGAAATTACTGGATCTCTCCGACGTCAACTGCCTCGTAATCCGCTAAACCCCTGAAAGCCATCGGTCCACGCTGTCATCCCGCAGCTTGACCCGATGCGTCGGACCGGCGGGACCCAGTTAAATCATCACGCTCGCAGACCGTATTTTAGATGTTCGCGCTGCGCGCGATATTTTAGGACAGGATCCCGCAGTCAAGACGCGGGATGACAGTATGAAAGCCGCGAGATGGCAGGTAAAAAATCTTCTACTCGGGTGATGGGACGTCGCGCACTCTCGACTTGGTCGGATCGTAAAACGGAAATCCGACAACCTTTGCCGGCAGGCGCTTCTGCTTGCCGTCGAGTTTGCCGACTTCGACTTCGGTGCCGGGGACGGCGTGTTCTAACTGCATTCGGCACAGTGCAACATTTTTACCTAGTATCGGGGAGCGCACTGCGCTGGTGATTTCACCGACCTGGTTACGGCCGATTTCAACGCCGTCCCCATTTGCGGCCAATTCATCACCGGTAAGCTCGAGACCAACCAGCACCCGCTGGGGATTTTCCTTGCGCTTGATCAGTGCTGCCTTACCAACGAAATCGTCCTGCTTGGTACTGAGCGGCACGGTAAACGGAATTCCGGCTTCGAACGGGTCGGTCTGATCGCTGAATTCATAACCGGCGAAGATCAGCCCGGCTTCGATGCGCAGCATGTCCAGGGCTTCAAGCCCGAGCGGTGTCAGGTCGTAGGCTTCACCCGCTTCCCAGATTGCGTCCCAAACCTCGGGCGCATCATTCGGATGGCAAAATACCTCGTAGCCGAGTTCACCGGTATAGCCGGTGCGCGAAACCACGAGCGGAATTCCCTGCTCGTCGCCAATGCGCGCGATCGAAAAGCGAAACCATTCAAGTTCTTCCAGCGTCGCCTGATCGGGTCGCGTCCAGATAATCTGTTTTAAAACATCGCGGCTTTTTGGACCCTGCACCTGCAGGTTATGCAACTGATCGGTCGAGTTGCGCACCCAGGCCTGCAGTCCGAGTGCCTCGGCCTGTTCGCGTAACCAGATACCGCTTTCATCGCTGCCCCCGATCCAGCGGAAATTATTCTGACCGAGTCGAAACACCGTGCCATCGTCAATCATGCCGCCGTTTTCATAACACATCGCCGTGTAAACCACCTGGCCGACCGCAAGGCGGCGGATATCACGCGTGACGCAGGTCTGTAATAGCAGCTCGGCATCGGGACCGGTAACTTCGTATTTACGCAACGGCGATAAATCGATCACCACCGCGCCTTCACGGCAGGCCCAGTATTCGTCGAGCGCACCGTGATTGGTATAACTGTTTGCCAGCCAGTAGCCCGCGTACTCGGTAAAATTGCGTGTGTGTTCCGAGGTACGGCTGTGAAAACCGGTCTCCTGGGTCAATTCTTTGTCTGCATCTGCTGTCATTCTGAATGCCGTCGCTTTGTTAAATGAATTCGTGCCTGCATAAATTCGCATGTGAATATCGGTCGGATTCCAGCCGTTTGCCGGATCGACATCACATGGGCAGGCGGAAGATACGCATACCATGTCCTTGAGTGCCCGCATCAGCACATAGTCACCGGGACGTGACCAGGGCTCGTCGAAGTACATCTGGTTGCTGTTATCAATTGAGGTGTTGAAAAACAGGTTGATTGCCATCCAGCCCTTGCGTGCCTCTACCCCGTAGGGTTGCAGTGCCTGACTGAAATTGTCGGAGCAATTGACGTGCCCGGGATAACCCATTTCTTCGTAGTACTTTGCGGTACATGCGGTGCCAAAGCTGTCGTGTCGACCGCAGGTATCCTGCACCACCTCAATCATTGGCTCAAAATTCTGATCGTAGAACTTGGCATACAACCCGGGCGCCGGATAGGCGGCCCCGACCACGTGGCGGGTCGCGGTAGCATCGAGGCTGCGCTCGACACCTCGCTCCAGCATCGAGGAGTCGAAGCACTGAAAGTCGGAACATTCACGCCCCTCGACGTCGATGATCTGAATGAAATCGCCAGCCTTAACCTCGTAGGCAAACGCGGTGCGCGCCTCGATGCGCACATCTTCAAGCGGATCCGCTAATGGATCGGGCAGCCGGATTTCTGTTTCAGTCACTCCGATCGGATGTCGATGAACAAATGCCACCAGGTCGGTTACCGTGTCCTGCTGGTCGGCACGCATGTCACTACCCGGCGCGGCGACGAGACAGGTGGCGGGTTGAGCGGCGATAAATCGAACCGAATCGCCAGCAGGAGAGTAATTGCTGAATACGACGCAGCTGCGGGCTTCCTCGATTGAAATACCAAGCCTGTTCAGCGCCTCCTTTAATTCGATGGCGCTGGGCTCGGAACTGTCCAGGATCTGTTTAAGCGTCTCGGCGCTTCCATTATTACGAGCGCCGATAAGTGCCGAATCGCTGCGACCACCGGCATCGAACACGGTGATTTCACCCGGTTGCAATCCTTCCGGGCTGACCAGCTGGAGTTCGTCGCCGGCCTGTAAGTTCAACGCTACACTGCCGCCACCGCGTACCCGGTAGCGTTCGGTATTCGGCGGAAGCGCGTTAATTCCCGGCTCGCGTACCCTGACTGGTGAGATAAACAGGGGTGCATTCATCGTTTAGTCGGTCTCGAGCAAATCATCATGCACCCCGTAGAGATGATCCTTGATCAGTCGAACAGCACTGGCCGTATCGCGCGCGGCAATGGCCTCGTATAGAGCGTGATGCTGGTTGTTGTAGTAGTCAATGCGATCGGAGGTTAGCAGTTTGGCTTTCATCGTGCGCCACTGTGAATGTCGGCGCACCTCGCTGATGCGCTCGTACAGCCAGTACATCAGCTTGTTGCGTGAACAATGCGCCAATGCCAGGTGAAAAGCGGCATCCCCGCGCGCAAATTTTTCCGGGTCCCCACCGCAATCTTCACACTGGCGTAGTGCGTCGCGCAACTCATCGAGATCACGTGAGCTCGCGTTGGCTATCGCCAGGCGCACCATTTGCGGTTCGATTGCAATACGCACCTCGTTCATTTCCAGCGGGCTGGTTACGCTCGATATTTCCTGCTGGTTGGTAATTTCCCGGTGCGTTACATAGGTGCCGCTGCCGATTTGTCGCGTAACCAGGTGCTGTTGCTCCAGAATTTCGAGTACCGAGCGGATCGTGCCTCGTGAAACGCCGAACTCTTCGGCCAGGTTCCGTTCTGCCGGGAGGCGTTCCTCGTAAGCATATTTGCCCTCGAGGATACGGCGGCGCAATTGCGCAGCGACATTACTGGTGGTGACACCAACGCGAGTGCCGGGCCTTTTGTGCACCGGTTTAAGGTCTCCATCTGCAGCTAACAGAGCGCTGCTATTTAGTGCTTTCACGCCGCTAGATTCCTCTAATTGCTGTCTAAATATGGTCCAGTAAATTGGTACAATAATGCGCCAATTTTTGCGCTAAATCAAGCCTTTCTAAGCTTAAATATCGTTGAAATTGGCACTATGATCGTTAAATTGGCACCGAGTCGGTGCAGCTCCTGTCATGTTCGAAAAATACGCAGAGAAATGAAAACGGATTATGAAACTAACATTAAGCTATTGAAATAATTGGACTATGAAGAATTATTTATGTTGCTCCAGGATTACTCATGGATTCGACCAGATCTGGATAATGATAAATTTCAATCACTGCTCGAGAAATTGGTCTATTAAACCTAGCACTTTAAGCAAGAATTGTCCAAAAAAAGCTATAAGAGGTCTTGTTTTGTGCCACCCGATAGGTATAACATTGCGGTCTGTCGAGTTCACCCGAAGCATCTCCTGGGCAGCGAAAAAAACAGGTTTCCGGTTGTAAAAAGTGTTTAATCGGCGGCTTTTTCGCAGAACCGAAGAGCAAAAAATATAAGTCCTTAACCGTTTGGAGGGTAATTATGACCGATTTACAAGCACATGTTGAAGCGCCGGGACGCGCTGAACTGGTAAAGCAGGTAAGCGAAAAAATTAAGGAAACTGGGGTCGACTACATTTACTACCAGTTTATTTCCGTTACTGGGCGTATTGTCGGTAAGGGTATTCCTGCCATGCACTGGGAGCGTCTGGCCGAGAAAGGCTTTCAGTTGGTATACGGTTCTACGGCTAACCTGTTCGTCGATCGCCATGGTGACTACATCGGTTACGGTCCCGAATCATCGGAACTGGTCGGCATTCCCGATCCTGAGACCTTCTGTCAATTGCCCTGGGACAAGCGCATCGGTCGGGTATTCTGTACCTTGTTCCGTAACCGCGAAGAACGCGAGAATCCGGGTGGCGCATTGACTTCAGATTGTCGGGGTAATTTGCGTCGTATCCACAATGAATTTCAGGACAAGCATGGCCTCGACATGCGCTGTGGCACCGAGCCCGAAATGATGTGGTTAAAGCGTGGTGAAGACGGCAAGATGAGCGGTGGTGTTACCAAGCCGAACTGCTACCACATCGACCAGTTCGAAGAACTGCGTCCGTCCTTTATGAAAGTTATCGAATACTCGATTCAAATGGGGCTCGACATCATCCAGGGCGACCACGAAGACGCGCCGGGCCAGCTCGAACTGAATACCCAGTTCGACGATGTGTTGCGTAATGCCGATCGCCTGACTACCTACCGGCAAATATGTGCCCAGGTAGCGCGAGAAGACAATTTGATTGCCTGTTTCATGTCCAAGCCGTTCATGGGTGTCTCGGCTTCCGGTTGCCACCACAACATGTCGCTATGGCGCGGTGGCGAAGATGTGGTTAATAAACTTGGCATGGAATCTCTTCCGGGTATGGAGGGCGCTTTCAGTTACCGGGTTGGCGGTGAAAACACCTTCATGCCTGATCCTTCAATTGACGAGCGAGCGCCAGGCACGATCGGATTGCAATCGATAGGTGGTGTTATCCAGCACCTGGGCGCGCTGACCTCGATTGGGTCTTCAACCGTTAACTCATACCGTCGTCTGTGGGATACCGGTTTCTGGGCGCCGATCTTTGCTGACTGGGGATACCAGAACCGCACCTGTGCGTTACGGGTATCCGCTCCGGGTCGTTTCGAATACCGTTCGGTAGACTCGATGGTGAATCCTTACTTGATGGGGGCTGCACTGTTGAAAGCTTTCGATGATGGTATCGACAACAATCTCGATCCAGGTGAAGCGGAAGAACGCAACATCTATGAAGCGATCGATGCAGGTAAAGACGTCAAGAAATTACCGATGTCACTTGGCGAAGCACTCGATGAATTGCGTGCCGATGAAGTCATCAAATCAGCCATGCCGGGCGAAATGTTCAAGGTTTTCGAGCATTACAAACGTGACGAGTGGGAGCGTTTTAATCATACGGTTACCGATTGGGATGTCGAAACTTATCTCGACTGTCTGCCGTAGGCTTGTTTCAAATTATTCCGGTGCGGGCTTGCTCTGCACCGGGATTTAGATTTAAGGCAGCCCCGGCAGCCTAATCTTTAACTCTAAGAGGATAATCTTATGTGTGGTATTGCTGGACTTATCTGGAAAGGTGGCGTGACCAGTGATATCGGTAGCGAGATGACCCAGATGCTTCAGGCGTTGAAGCACCGCGGACCCGACTCTACCGGTTTTGCGCTCTATGGTAAGGGCGAGGAAGGCGTGTACGTGCTGCGCTTCAAGGTGGCCGAGCAGGAAGACATGAAGACCGGTTTCGATATTCATCGGCTGGTTATCGAGCGCAAGGCCGCGGTTGATACACGCATGGCAGAACTGGGTGCCGAAGTCATCGAAAGAGAAGATGCCACCGAGTACGCGTTTCGCTATCACTTCAAATTTGACGGTGATTTGAAACGTTTAATCGATTTCATCGAAGACCTCGATGGTGTTGAAATCCTGTCGGTCGGTAAAGCGCTTGAATTGATCAAGGACTTAGGCGATGCAACCGTGGTTTCCGAGCAGTATGGATTGAAAGGCTTCGTCGGCACCCACGCGATCGGCCATACACGTATGGCGACCGAGTCGGACGTCGATATTCGTTCGGCGCATCCCTACTGGGCTTACCCGTTCAATGATGTTTCGGTGGTTCACAATGGCCAGTTGACCAACTACTGGACCATGCGTCGCGACCTCGAGCGCCGTGGTCATCGCTTCATGTCGAACTGTGACTCCGAACTGATTGCGGTTTACATTGCCGATCGAATCGACCGGGGTGACGAGCTTGAAGGTGCAATGCGCAGAACCATCGATGTTATCGACGGTGTGTTCACCTACCTGGTTGCAACCGGCAATCAGCTGGGCATGGCAAAAGACGTCATGGGTGCCAAACCCATGGTGCTCTACGAGAGCGATGAGTTTGTCGGCCTGGCTTCGGAAGAAGTTGCCATTCGCAGTATTTTCCCACGTGAAATCGACACCTGGGATCCTTATCAAGGGGAGGTAAAAGTATGGGCAGCGTAACAACATCCCATGACATGGGGCTGCACGAGGAGCAGCTCGCGGGTCGTACTCAGCAGCGGTTTTTCTCGGCCACAGAGGAAGAGAATTTTACCTATCCATGGGCTTACGAAGTTGATTTCGAGAAAGTAGCCGAATTTGACGCCGCGGAAATGGAAATTTCGGAGATCAACATCAAGATTCGTGATTTGATGAAGTCCGGGGTTGGTACGATTACGGTGAAAAATCCGCGCGCCAAGCACTCGCTCGGTGTCGGAATCCTGAATCGTCTGAATCTGAACTTCGAAGGTAGCCTCGGCTACTTTGGTTGTGGATTGATCGATGGCCCCAATATCCGTATTAGTGGTCGTGTGGGCTGGTCATGCGCAGAAAACATGATGGCGGGTAAGGTGGTCATCGAAAAGAATGCGGGTTCTTTGTTCGGCGCCGCGATTCGCGGTGGTGACCTTGTCTGTAGGGGACAGGCAGGCGCGCGCGTCGGCATAGATCAAAAGGGCGGAACCATTATCGTCGGTGACAGTGTCGGTGCCTTTACCGGTTTCATGATGCAGCGCGGCCGCATGATTATCCTCGGCGATGCCGGCGATAACCTCGGTGATTCGATGTACGACGGCACGATTTACGTTGGTGGCAAGATCGCGAGCCTTGGCGTCGACTGTGTCGAAACCGAATTGACCGATCTCGACAAGCGTTATCTCGAAGGCAAGTTATCGCAATACGACATGTCGGCTCCCAACGGTGTCGACAGCATGATCAAGCTGACATCCGGCAAGCAATTGTGGAATTACGACAACCTCGAACCAACGGAAAAGAAACTGGTGCTTTAGGCACGGGTTTTGATCCTGGAGAATAAAGATGTCTGATAAAAAAATAGATCCCTATCACCTTGGAAACAGTTTTATTTTTCCGCCCGAAGTGATGAACGATATTCACATCAAGGCCGAGCTCGGTCGGTACCGCATGCGTGGCTTTTCGCTGTTCAAGAAAATTCCAACCTGGGACGACCTGACATTCATGCCGGGTACGCTGACGCGTTTTGTAATCGAGGGTTATCGCGAAAAATGTTTAACCAAGACCATCATTGGTCCCAATGCCAAGATTCCGTTAGAACTCGATATCCCGGTTTATATCACCGGTATGTCTTTCGGCGCCTTAAGTTATGAGGCCAAGACCGCGTTGGCACGTGGTGCCACCATGGCAGGTACCGCGACCTGTTCCGGTGAGGGTGGCATGATTCCGGACGAGCGTCGCTACTCGTCAAAATGGTTTTACCAGTGTATCCAGTCGCGCTATGGCTTCAATCCGAATCACCTGCGTCTTGCCGATGCAGTCGAGTTCTTTATCGGCCAGGGCTGCAAGGTTGGTCTCGGTGGTCACCTGATGGGGCAGAAGGTCACCGACCAGGTGGCTGAAATGCGTTCATTACCCGCCGGTATCGATCAGCGTTCACCGGCGCGTCATCCCGACTGGATGGGACCGGACGACCTGGCGCTCAAGATCCAGGAAGTGCGTGAAGCCACCGATGGGCAGATTCCGATTCAGTTGAAACTGGGTGCGGCGCGGGTATACGACGACGTGCGAATGGCCGCCAAGACCGGCCCTGATTCGATTTATATCGACGGTATGGAAGGTGGTACCGGAGCTGGTCCGCATCTTGCGACCGAGGATACCGGTGTTCCCGGTATTGCCGCGATTCGCCAGGCCAGACAGGCGCTCGATGATGTCGGTATGTCAGGTGAAATAACCCTGGTTTATGCGGGTGGTATCCGTAACGGTGCCGACCTTGCGAAAGCGATTGCGCTCGGTGCTGACGCGGTTGCAATTGGCCACTCGGCCTTGATCGCGCTGAACTGTAACAAGGATATTCCGGAAGCCGATTTCCCAAATGAAATGGGTGTTGAACCAGGCTACTGCTATCACTGTCACACTGGGCGTTGCCCGGTAGGTGTCGCGACCCAGGATCCGATCCTGCGCAAACGTCTCGATCCTGATTCGGCGGCGGAGCGGGTTTACAACTTTCTGCATACACTCACCATCGAAGCGCAGTTGTTCGCGCGGGCTTGCGGCAAGACCAACATCCATTCGCTGGAGCCGGAAGACCTGGCTGCATTGACGATGGAAGCGTCTGCCTGTGCGCAGGTGCCAATGGCGGGTACGCAACACACTGTCGGTCGTCCCGACATGACACGTTATTAAGGGGGGCGCGAAAATGACCGAACTAAGTATTAATCATTTCCTCGAAGGCGATGGCGTTGACACCGAGCGTGAAAAAATCATTGGTCAACACATCGGTTATCGTTATGACGTAAACCTGGTGCCCGACATGGAGCGTTGTACACCTTTTTTACAAAAATACATGGAAATTATGGGCTGGAGCGACCTGAACTGGCTTGAAGACGTGCACATGGGTTACGAGGAAGGCAACCCGGCGGTGTTCGATCGCAATATCAATGGCTGGGTGACCATTCCCGAAAATATTAAATTACCGGATAACCAGCAGGATCGGGACATGATCGCACGTGAATTGTTGATCAAGTTTCAGATGGCGAAAGGACATCCGATGGTCGATCTGCGCAAGGCATACGAAAAGTTTACCTGAGATAAGGTACGTAAAACGAAGCCAAAAGGATTATTTTAAGATACCGGTAATCCTTTTTGCCATTTTGATCATGAAGTCTTTATATGTTATTTATACGGATCTTTAGTAAAAATATTAATGGTGAGGATTTTCATACGGGTAGTTAATTTTTCCTTTGAATTTACAGGCTGTTTGAAAGTCATTGCGTGATATGCCGGCAGGATGCCTGTCTAAATTTTACAATTCTCATAACTAAAAGGGGGAGAAAATGGATAACGAGCTAACCGCGCTCGGGATAATATTTACCGAGTTTTATTATTGGGTCACCGTCGTGTTTATGTTCCTGATTCACGTCGGTTTCTGTGTTTATGAGGTGGGCGCCTCACGCTACAAAAACCACACGCACACCCTGATGAAGAACACCATGGTTATCCCGCTGGTAACCGTCACCTTCTTCTTCTTCGGCTGGTGGATTTATTTTGCGTTTGTCAATGGTCCCTGGATCATCGGTCCCCTGGTCGATGCACCCTTTGCCACGCCGTGGAGCGAACTGATGGGCACGCATATGGGTGGTGCACCGCAAGAAGGTGGTGTCCTGACTGCCGACGATACCGCCTTCTGGGCGCGTATTAACGGCGTGTTCTGGGCCGCATTCCTGCTGTTCTCGTGGACTGCCGCTTCCATCGTCTCCGGCGCCGTAATCGAGCGTATCCGTCCCAGCGCTTTCTGGGTACTGGCCGTGGTCATCGGTTCATTTACCTGGATCATCGATGCTTCCTGGGGCTGGTCCTGGAACGGCTGGATGGTACAAAAACTGGGCTATCACGATGCCTACGCGTCGGGTGTAATCCACGCGATAGCCGGCGGTTTCGCCCTGGGTGTACTACTGGTGCTGGGTCCACGCATCGGCAAATTCGCCGCTGACGGTACGCCAAGGAATATTAATCCGCATAATCCCTGGCTGGTAACCATAGGACTGTTCCTCATCTATACCGGTTTTTGGGGCTTCTACGTGGCCTGTAATATCCCGATTATCGATGTCTATGGTCCCGCGATGCTGGATGTGCCTGACAAGACCTTCTTCAGTGCCACCAATATCTACCTGCAGCCAACCACTTTGTCTGCAATTACCTTTAACTTCCTGATGTCGCTGTCGGGCGGTTTGATGGCGGCCTACCTGATTTCGGATGGTGACGCGTTCTGGACCTACTCCGGTGGTCTGGCGGGTATCATCGGCGCCTCGTCGGGTAACGACCTGTACCACCCCATCCAGGCCATGCTGATTGGCGCTGGCGGTGCAATCCTGGCTTACAAGATGCATTTCTGGGTAGAGCGCAAGTTCAAGATCGACGACGCCGTCGGTGCGGTTGCGGTGCATGGTTATGCTGGTTTTTACGGTATCGTCGTGGCCGGTTTCATGCTGTGGGGTTATCCTTCCTCACCGTTTGAGGGATATGCGCCCATTACACCCTGGGGTAACTTCCTGGGGGCCTTGATCATGTTCTTCGTACTGGGTTTCTTTCCGGCACTGATTGTGTCGAAGATCCTGCACGCCATGGGCAAGCTGCGCATCCCGCGTGAAATTGAATTAGTAGGTCTTGATATCAACTACGAAACGCAGAGAGCGGTGGATGCCGCAGAAGTAGCGCGAGCGATTCGTGAAGAAGCCGGGTAGAGGCTCCTGATTTCATATGTCGATAACTGAATTACATTTGGAGAAAATACTATGTCTACAGGTCTAGTTGATAACTGGCTCAATCTTGATACATTCGGTGCGATCTATCCTTTCGTTGGATCGGAAGGATTTCTGACCATACTGGGATTGATTTTCTGGTTTGGCTGGCACGTCTGGCAACACCAAAAGGAATCCACCGAATTCAAGGGTGATATCGAAAACATCACTAAGCAGGGAGGTCCCGGAAAGGTCCTCGATGATGAAGGCAGCAGGGAAGCGAAGGATTCTATCGGGAGCTAATTGCCGGTAGTATCCTTTGCGGTATGTTGCGGAAGCCCCTTCGATTCCTGATCGAAGGGGTTTTTCATTGCTACCGCCAAATGCGCGTATTGCGACGATTTCCGACAGGAGTTTGCGATGATTAAAAATGCACTCTCGGTTATGCCGACACGGCCGATCGTGTATATCGTGCCCGCGATCGTGATACTGGTGATGTCGTTTTATTACGGGGATATATATGCCAAGTGCAGGGGCAATAAGCAGTTTCGTGCCTCGCTAAACGAGTTGCTGGTTGCAACGGATGTTTCTGGGCAATTCCGGTTGGCGGATGCTACGGATTTTGGCTGGGACAGGGTCAGGGTCGTCACCAATTTCAAACCCGAAGCGAGCGGCAGCGAATGTCCCTTCGACTGGAACTGGCCTCGCGGTGAACGCGACTCGCTGATCGCTTCCGGACTACTGACGGTACTGATATTTGTCCGCAGGGGAGCAATAGTCAATTACCAGGAATTGCGTGATGACGAAGTCGCATTTCACGGTGCTGATGCCAGTTTGTCCCCGCAGGCTGCAGTGTTTAGTATCGGGGCGAATCCCGACCATAGCGGTGGCGTAAAGCTGACTTTGAACAATCCGGAATAGTCGAGTATGGGGATGCGGTAAACCAACCGCATCCGCAACGAGAGTCCACCCGGGACTTGCGGCTAGTTCTAGCGAGTGGGTAAATGGGTGTAGTATTACTGATATATCGCAGTCCGGTTATTTGTAAAATGAGTTTTTTCGAACAGGCCTGCCCGAACTCCGGGGGAAAGCGGGTGGCCTGGTTATCTAATTGTTGGGAGTATTAAGAATGGCCACGATTATTGACGGTAAGGCATTTTCGGCAAACCTGCGCGGCGAAATAGCGCGCCAGGTCGCGGTTTTAAAAGAGACGCACTCGATAACGCCTGGTTTGGCCGTGGTGCTGGTGGGAGAGGACCCTGCCAGCCAGGTATACGTGCGTAGCAAGGGCAAGCAAACCCAGGAAGCGGGCATGAATTCCTACGAGCATAAACTCGACGCGAGTACCAGTCAGGATGACTTGCTGGCGTTGATCGACCAATTAAATAATGATCCCGATGTTCACGGTATCCTGGTGCAGCTGCCGTTACCTGATCACATCGACGAAGAAGCGGTGATTAACTCGATTTCGGTCGATAAGGACGTCGATGGTTTTCATTTGTCCAATGTCGGCCGTCTCTCGATCGGTGCCGAAGGTATCGTGCCCTGCACGCCGCTGGGTTCACTGATGATGCTCAAGGATCATCTTGGCGATCTTTCCGGCATGAAGGCGATCGTCGTTGGCCGTTCCAATATCGTCGGCAAGCCAATGGCTGCATTGCTATTGAAAGAGAGCTGCACTGTCACTATCGCGCATTCGCGCACCCGCGATCTGCCGGGTGAATGCCGCCAGGCGGATATCGTGGTCGCAGCGGTAGGACGCCCCGAAATGGTCAAGGGCGACTGGATCAAGCCGGGCGCTACCGTCATCGATGTCGGTATTAACCGCATCGAGAAAGAAGATGGCACCACGCGGCTGGTGGGTGATGTTGAATTTAGTAGCGCTGCCGACGTGGCCGGTGCAATCACACCGGTGCCGGGAGGGGTAGGGCCAATGACAATCGCTTGCCTGTTGCACAACACTTTGCAGCAAGCCTGTCGCCTGAACCATGTCGAGATACCGGAATAAAGCGAGATTACATTCGTTCGAGTTTGTTTGAGGTGGCGAACGTGATAATTTCGCCGCCTGTCTGACTCGAGCCAGGCTGATTATGCCCTTGATTCTGCGACGTAGCCTGATATTTATCACCCTGTTGGCGGCCGGGCTGTTAATCTATGCGCTATGGTTCGGCATGAGGGCGGATCGTTACGATGATACCGCCGTACCCTATCTGGAATCGACCCTGCCGATCGTGACCAGCTGGCAATTTGAGCAGCTCAGGCCATTGTTATCGCCCACAGCGCGGCTTGAATTTGAAAACGAAAAGGTCCAGCAGGCTTATCAATCTCTCAGCCGACTCGGGCAGTTGAAATCGACGGGTAAACCAAAATATCTGTGGGATCGTTCCGCCACCAGCAAGTCGTTGGGAGATATCGAGATTATCGGCTACCAGGTACCGTTGGAATTCGATTCTGGTCCCGCAACTATCAAGATAAATCTCGTCGTCGACGGAAAATCATACTATATCCAGCATTTCGGTATTCACTCCGAAGTTTTCGCCGACCAGCAGACAGCCAATTAAAGCCGTCCAAAACCGATCAAATCAGGGCTAACCAGCTTCCGCCGCAGCCACTAATTGGTGGGCGTAATTGAGAGACATCGATCAACTGATGGCGAGTAGCATTATGTTGATTTATTTAGCATTTACCACGCAAACCATGCTTATAAAGCCACCGGCTAACTTCAATTTAATGGCCCGATAACCACGGCAAGTCGCTGAGGCAAAATTCAAAAAGCACTAAGTTGGTGCAGAAGTTTCTTATAAAACAGGAGCATAGCTATCGTTTTAGAGATTGGTTATGATTGGGCATGATTTCATCCACAAGTAGATGAAACCAGATAAAAATGCGACCCAGGGACTAACTGCAGCTCCCGGATGTTCGGGGATAATAATTAAGGAAACGAGTCATAACCACAGGACGTAGTTTGAAATACTGTTGGAGAAACAGGGGTTTTCTAACTAACTCTAAGGGGGAGATCAACAATGACACCTGCAGAACTAGAGGCCGCGTTAACGTGGGCCAACACGATAAACCTGGAGGTTTATTATTACTGGTGTACGGCCATCATGATCCTGATTCACGCGGGCTTCATGATGTACGAGATGGGAGCGTCTCGAGTCAAGCATACGTTGGCAGCCGGAACTAAAAATGTCCTTGCTTTTGCCTACATGATTCCGACCTTCTGGATGTTCGGATGGTGGATCTACCTGGCTATGTACAACGGATTCACGCCCGACTGGGAAGCGGGTGCCGGTGGCGTACCCTGGGGCGAAAGCATGGGACCGAACCTGCAGGATAATGCCTCCGGCGTTTTCTATGGCGCGTTCACGCTGTTCGCCTGTACCACGGCATCGATCATGTCTGGAGCGGTAATCGAGCGCATCCGTATGACCGCGTTCATCATCCTCGCGGTTATCCTCGGCTCGGTTGCGTGGATTCTCTCGGCAGCCTGGGGCTGGCACTATGCCGGCTGGATGGTGGTCGAATGGGGTTACCATGATTTCGGTGCATCCGGCGTGGTCCATATCATTTCCGGTTTCTTCGCGCTCGGTGTATTAATCCATCTCGGCCCGCGTATTGGCAAGTTCAACGCCGATGGTTCGGCCAACGTGATTCGCGGGCACAGCCTGCCGATGACGATGGTTGGATTGATGCTGATCGTGACCGGCTTCTTCGGTTTTCTTGGTGGCTGCCTGTTCTATGGCGGTGGTGGCCCGGCCGGTATCGGCCAGTGGACCAACATCTACGGTATGCCGACAACCCTGTCGACGATCTGTTTTAACACCCTGATGGGTGTTGCCGGTGGCATGATCGGCGCCTATACCAAGACCCGTGATCCATTCTGGATGATGTCGGGCGCACTCTGTGGTGTCATCTCGGTTGCGGCAGGCATGGATCTCTACTATCCGGGCCTCACCTTTACGCTCGCATTTGTCGGTGGTGTTCTTGGGCCGATGGCGGCTCAGTTGATCGAAAAGATGGGCATCGACGATGCCGTTGGCGCGGTCTCGGTACACGGTTTCTGCGGCATGCTCGGCCTGCTGTTTGCCGGTATCTTCCTGGGCGGCTACCCGCAGTTTGCCGATAACGTCCCGACCATCACTTTCGGTGGTCAGTTCAAGGGCATGATCGTCATGATCCTGCTGGGTTTTGTTCCCGGTTTCGTATTCGCCTGGTTGTTCAAGGTGATGGGTATTCTGCGCGCCAGTGACGGGGTTCAGGAAGTGGGTATGGACGTCGAGATCGAAGCCATGGCCTATCCTGAAGACATCAAGACTATTAATTGAGGAGTATCAAAATGTTTAATTCAAGTCCAATTGAAAGCTGGGATGGCGCAGGCGTTTTCTACTCTTTCGCTCAAACTGGAATGACTGATTTCTGGTTCTGGATTGCGGTGCTATTGTGCATTGTTCCGTTGTTCGTAACCCTGAAGACTGAAAACCATCACGAAAATATACACAAGTTCAGGAGTGATGATACCGACAGCACCCACGGCGTACAAAGATAGCGCAAGCGGGGGTAACTCTATAAGGCTCCGTCTGGCGACAGGTGGAGCCTTTTTTATTCTGTAGGCAGCGAATTTGTGTCTTGCCAGAGGAGCCAATGTGTTTCTTCGTGCCGGGTGCAATTCCGTCATCCCGACCTTCGAGCCGGGATCCAGGAATGGTGACTCTAGGCTTAGAGCTCGTCGTCGTTTAGGGATCGGTTGTTGCCCCGCAACATCACCAGCAGGACACAGCCATCTGGTGTGTGTGAACCGTGCTTCGAACCCGGCAACAGGCGCACGAAATCGCCACTGCGGTAAGTGGTACCATCGCAGTCGATCAATTCTCCCTCCATGATCAGGAATTCTTCAAAGCCCATGTGTTCGTGTGGCCTGGATTGTGCGCCGGCCTCCATGCGCAACATGAAGCACTCGAATTCGCCGTTTAGCAGTTCTCCGCTCAGGGTAATCCATGACATGCCCGGGATCGGTTCGCCATAACGGTTGTAGGGCTTGAACGCGTCGGCGTCGGTGCTGATTATCTCTCGCAGCCTGGTATCTAACATAAATATTTGACCTCGCTCGGTGAACTGACACACTTTTATTTGTAATTTGCGAGGCGCACAATAACACATTCGCTCCTGCATATTCAGGCATAAGGGAGGCGGGAAATGAACAGAAAACTGGCGAGGTTGGGTTACCTGTTACTGGTCTTGCTGTCCGTCGAATCCGCTATAGCGGATGCCTATACCGGAACTTTCAGTGGCTGGCTGGAGGGTGAGGAATACCAGCTTTCAATCTCGCAGAACGAAACTGGTCAATATCAGGGCGAACTGCAGGTTGCCGGTGTTGTGCTGTTACTCAATGCCCGACGTTTCGGTGATCGAATTGCTGGTCAGATCGGAGGAGCAGATGAGAGTTTCGGCTTCGTCGCGAATTTGCAGGGTAGTGCGTTGATTTTCGAGGATGAAGAAGGTGTATCGATTACATTTCAACGTGATATCGATAGTGGCAATGACGCTGGATCCGATCGGGCCGCTAGCGACGCCCAGGCAAAGCGGCTGGTTTACGTCAATCGCGTGCAGCTGGATTTGTTCTCACTGCAGGAACTCGAAGCACACAACGACCTGCCGATTGCCGATGGTCGTTACTGGTATGACATCGACACGGGTGCCTGGGGTGTAGAGGGTGGGCCAACCGCCGGGCTGATTTATCCGGGTCTGCCGTTACCAACACCGATGCCGCCTGATATCTCCGGAGGCGGCACCGGGATCTTCATCAATGGACGAGAAATACATCCACTCGATCAGCAGGCACTGTATCAACTATTCGGGGTCACGTACCAGGGTGATTTCTGGATGGATTCACAGGGCAATTTGGGTTATGTCGGTGGCCCGGCGATCGTCAATATCCTGCAAGCTTCGCAGGCAGCGCAATCGGACGGGATTGGCGGCTCGGTGACACATGGCTATGATTCGACCTACGGTGCCCGCGGTACGGCTGCCGGCGGAATGTACTCGGGTCGCAGTGCAACCGGCAAGTCGGTGTTCTGGTATCCCGGGATGTAATAAAAAGCGCGACCCCTGGGCCGCGCTTTTTATTAGTTGATCCTGACAGCGTTCGTCAGGTTTGCAGGTAACTCTCCAGCGAATCGTCGAGCGCGTCTTTCCATGGCGTGTGATGTGCCGGCGCCATGGTGCCGGTCAGGGCTGACTTATAGCCGTTATCACGGAAGGTCATGATGTTTTCCTTCTTGTGTTTTTTCCACTGGAAGAAGGCTTCATTCGCACCGGCACAATCAAACTCGGGGTAATCGGTCAGCGCCATCAGGTCCATGGTGTACTTGCCCTGGAACTCAATGCAGGCGTAATCGTCGGGCAGGTTATCTTCGGTCTCGCGCCACTTGTCGATATCCGCGTGCATCTCAGCCTGCGAAGGAACATCGAGCCGTCCAAGGATCACGTCGCGTGCATACCAGGCCTGGGCGTCGAACATATTGAAGGTATACCACTGGTCCTGCATCCCGAGGTACATCAGTTTGGGGTTGTATTCCCAGACCACGCCATTATAGAGATTGACGGGATAGAGTCGATTGTTGGTCTTGAGCTTCAGATTCTCTGCCATGAACGGGAAGTGATGCAGGTAGCCGGTGCATAGAATAATCGCGTCGACCTCGGCGGTGCTGCCGTCCTTAAAGGTGGCGGTATTCTTTTCGACCTTTTCCAGTAGAGGCACTTCCTGCCAGTTATCGGGCCACTTGTACCCCATCGGCGCGGTACGATGCGACACTGTGACCGATTTGCAGCCGTACTTCCAGCACTGCGATCCGATGTCTTCGGCCGAATAGGAAGTGCCGATAATCAGGATATCCTTATTCTTGAATTCCATGGCATCACGGAAGTCATGCGCATGCAGTACACGCCCGTTAAAGCTGTCGAACCCGGGAAACTCGGGCACGTTCGGAGTCGAGAAGTGACCGCTTGCAACGATGACATGATCGAATTCCTCGGTGTACTCGACGTCCTTTTTTTCGTCCTGGACAGTAACGTGAAACATGCCTTCATGCTCGTCGTAGGCCACATGACGCACCGGCGAGTTAAATCGTATCCAGTCTCGTACCCCAGCTTTCTTCACGCGCCCCTCGATATAATCGTACAGCACCGCACGGGGTGGGTAAGAGGCGATCGGACGACCGAAGTGTTCTTCGAACGAATAATCGGCAAATTCCAGGCCTTCCTTCGGTCCGTTAGACCAGAGGTACCGATACATGCTGCCGTGAACCGGTTCGCCGTATTGATCGAGGCCGGTGCGCCAAGTGTAATTCCACAAGCCGCCCCAGTTGTCCTGCTTCTCGAAACAGACGATATCGGGAATATCAGCTCCCTTTTCCTTCGCCGACTGGAAGGCTCTTAACTGAGCCAGGCCGCTGGGACCGGCTCCTATCACTGCAACGCGCTTGCTCATCTAATCCTCCAACTAATTGATTTTGATAAATATTATTATTCGAAAACGGTTGTAATTGCTAGCCGTCAAGGTTAGGGAATAACGGTGCGATGGTCAACCAAATGACAGGTATTCAATATCAATTTTAACCGGACATGCACTAAAGCCGATTTGCATTCGGATGCCCGGTGAGGTTTGATATGTCTCCCGCCATGGACCGTAACGAAAGTCGATGCCTGATCAGGATAACCAGCAATCTAAGTACGATTTGATGCAGCAGCAACACAGTGTTGACGCGCTGGAAGTTGCGATTGGCAAACAGGTGCGCACGTCGCGCAAGCGACTTAACCTGACCGTGGCCGCGCTCGCCAAGCAGGCGCAACTATCGACCGGGATGCTGTCAAAGATTGAAAACGGTCAGACATCGCCGTCGCTGGCGACGCTGACTTCACTCGCCAATGCGCTGCAGGTGCCAGTGACTTCGTTCTTTCGTGGTTACGAGGAACAACGCGACGTAACCTACATCAAGGCCGGCGAAGGTTTGTCGATCGAGCGTCGTGGTTCGGGTGCCGGGCACCAGTACCAGCTGCTCGGGCACACTATTGGCAAGCCCTATAATATTGAACCCTACCTGATTACGATCGACGATGAGTCGGAAGTGTTTCCTGTGTTTCAACACGCCGGAACCGAGCTGATTTACATGCTGGAAGGCCGGGTTACTTACCGCCACGCCAACAAAACCTACACACTCGAGCCGGGTGACACCCTTTTCTTCGATGCCGAGGCCTCGCATGGTCCGGATGAGATACAAAAATTACCCTGTCGCTACCTTTCGATTATCGTTTCGGAGGCAACAAGCATCTAAATTGTTTCCTGGTAGGAAACAAAATTTCATTTCAGTTGACAGCTTAAGCCCGCTTCAGTAAGCTCAATCGGTTGATAAATCCTGGTCCAGGAGTGTATGACATGTGCGGTATAGCGGGTATTTTATACAAGCAGGCGGGCACCCATGAAATTGGCAAAACGCTGCTCGACATGCTCGACGGTTGCCAGCATCGCGGCCCGGACAGCACGGGTTTCGCATTGTATGGTGAAGAGAAGGACCAACTTCAACTGCGTTTTATCGTTCCGACTGAGACGGCAGCGCGACAGAAGGCGATCGATAATATTGCTTCGTTGCTGGCACGTTACGATGCGACCATAGAATCTGAACAATCGGTTGGCTGCTCTTATCAGATCGCGGTCAATTTCGAAGGTGATTTGCTTGATTTCACCAAGCATATAGAGGAACACGCCAAGCTGGTTTCGGTGGGCCACACGCTCGATATCATCAAGGATGACGGCACCGCGCACGAACTCGACGAGATTTACCAGGTTGGCGATGTCAGGGGTACCCACGGCATCGGTCACGTGCGCCTCGCCACCGAGTCGGCGGTGCGGCCCGAGGCTGCACACCCGTTCTGGGCGACCGGTTTCGAGGATATCGCGATCGTACACAATGGCCAGATTACCAATTACTGGAAGATGCGCCGTCGCCTGGAACGCCGGGGTTTCACCTTTCATACCGACAACGATAGCGAGCTGGTCGCGGTTTATCTCGCCGACAAGCTTGAACAGGGCGAGACCCTGGACAGCGTGCTTAAAACCGCGATCGATGATCTCGACGGCACCTTTTCATTCCTGGTATCGACTCCGAATGAAATCGGTTATGCCAAGGACAATCTGGCGGCAAAACCGATGGTGTTGTACGAAACCGATGACATGATCGCAATCGCCTCCGAGGAAGTCAGCCTGAACCGGCTGTTTCCCGGCCAATCCATCAATTCCACCGAACCGGCGCCGGGGACCCACCAGACATGGTCACGATCGATTTAAGCCAGGTCAGCATCACCGAGGCAAACGAGCAGATCTGCGCCTACGGGCGCGATCGCCTCGATGTTGAAATCATAAATCCCGATGCGCGCCACAATATCGGCGTTGGCCTGGTCGAACCGATCACGGTGCACGTTAAGGGCTCCGCCGGCTATTTTTGTGGTGGCCTGTCTGACGGCGCGCATTACGAGATCGAGCACAATGTGGGCTGGGCCGTGGGCGACAATATTTACTCCGGCTCGGTCGTAGTCGGTGGTAACGCCGGCGCGATCCCCGGGGTCGCGATCCGCGGCGCAGAAATTGTCGTGCGCGGCAACATGGGCAGCCGTGCCGGGCAGGTCATGAAGGCCGGCACGTTGTGCTGTGGTGGTAACGCTGCCTTCATGTCGGGTTACATGATGTATGGAGGGCGCATCATCATTCTCGGTGACGCCGCTGCCAAGGTGGGACAGGACATGAGCGCGGGTGAAATTTTCGTCGGTGGCAAGATCGAAAGCCTCGGCAACGACACCATGATCGTCGACATGGAATCCCACGAACGCGATGACCTCATGGAATTCCTCGAGCGCTACAAGCTTAAATTTAACGGTGACTTCACCAAGGTAGTCAATGCCGGCAAGAAACTGCGTTATGCCAATGTCGAACCGCGCTCCCGGCCGCAACCTTTCTTCGTCTCGTCGAAGTCCAGCAACTATTGGAATTCTAAAGTGCAGGAAGATATCTGGATCAAGGGCGAGGTCGGGCGCTACCGCATTCGCGGTTACGGCGCATCCAAGCCGGTACCGCATCTGAATGACATCGCTTTTACCAGGGACATTTCCACGGTTGCGCCGAATCCCGATGAATTAACCGACATCAACCTCAAAACAACGGTCGGCGGGCGCTTCGGCGCCAGGCCGCTGAGCCTGTCGATGCCGGTCATGATTGCGCCGATGAGTTTCGGTGCACTGAGCCGCAAGGTCAAGATCGCACTCGCACGCGCCTCGCGCTTGTCCGGCATTTCGGAAAATACCGGCGAGGGCGGTATGCTCGACGAGCAACGCGCCGAGGCCGACCAGTTGATCTTCCAGTGCCTGTCAGGCCGGCTCGGCTGGAACGTCAAGGACATGCAGCGCGCCGATGCAATCGAGATTTATATTTCGCAGGGTGCCAAGCCGGGTCTCGGCGGCCAGTTGATGGCGAAGAAGGTTACCCCGGAACTGGCGGCGATTCGCGGTATCCCGGTGGGTATCGACCTGCGTTCACCGTCGCGCCACCCGGACGTGCTCGGTGCCGATGACCTCGTCATCAAGCTGCAGGAATTTCGCGAAGCGACTTTTCACAAGGTGCCGATCGGCATCAAGATGGGTGCGGGCCGCGTCAACGACGATATCAAGATCGCCTACAAGGATGGTTTCGACTTCGTTGAACTCGATGGCCTGCAGGGGTCCACCGGCGCCGCCAGCACCGAGGTGCTCGAAAACGTTGGCATCCCGACCCTGTCTGCGGTGCAGGAAGCGGTCGACGGCCTCAATGAAATTAATGCCGGCGACGACATGAACCTGGTCATGATGGGTGGTATCAAGGATGGCGTCGACGTGATCAAGATGCTGGCGCTGGGCGCCGATTGTACCTCAGTCGGCACCGCGGCGATTATCGCTGGCGGCTGTATCGCCTGCATGCAGTGCCACGTGGGTACCTGCCCGGTTGGCATTGCCACCCAGGATCCGGTGCACGAGGCACGCTACGACCTCGATCGCCAGGCGATGAATATCCACCGTTACCTCGAATCGCTACGCTGGCAAATTGCCGCGATCACGAAGGCGCTCGGTTACGATGACGTGCACCGGGTAAACCGCGGCGACCTGGTCGCACTGACACCGGAGGCAGCTGATATCACCAGCCTGCCGTATGCGCCCGAACACAAGGAAACCCGGCGACCGCTGACCGGTCTCGAACTACTGGACCGGAAAGCCGGATGAAACTGAACGACGCTGACTACCAGTTCTCGATCACCGCGACACCGGATCTCGATGACGATACCAACGATATCCATTTCGTGCCGGCACCGTGCCAGGTGGCCTGCCCGATCGGCACCGATGCGCCGTCCTACATTGCCTACATCTGGGAAGGCAAGAACGAGGAAGCGCTGGAAGCCATTACCGCGACCAACCCGTTCAGCGCGATCTGCGGCCGTGTATGCGATGCGCCCTGTGAGCCTGCCTGCCGCCGTGCCGATAGCGACGGTGCAATCGCGATCCGCAACCTCAAGCGTTACGTGCTCGAAGCTCTCGGTCCCGGATTTGCGCTGCCACCGGTCGAGGTTACCCAGGACAAGTCCGTTGCCATCGTCGGCGCCGGCCCGGCCGGACTGACCGCCGCGCATGACATTGCCGAAGCCGGCTACGAGGTGCACGTTTACGAGGCCACCGACAAGCTCGGCGGCATGATGTACTGGGGTATTCCGCGCTTTCGCCTACCTGAGTCGGCCATGCAGCAGGATATCGATCGCATGCTGGCGCATTGCCCCGGCATCAAGATTCATCTCAACAGCGCGCTCGGCGAACAGGTATCGCTCGATGAACTGAAGCAAAAGCATGACGCGGTGCTGTTATCGATCGGCGCTTTCGTCGGCAAGCCGATGGGTATTCCCGGTGAAAAAGCACCCTTCGTCGAAGACGGCGTCAGCTTTTTATACCGCGTGAATGACGGTGAGCGCCCGACCTTGCCGGAAACCGTGCTCGTCATTGGTGGTGGTGATGTCGCGATGGATGCCTGCCGCGTAGCCAAACGCCTGCCGGGTGTCAAGCAGGTCAAGGTTATCTACCGTCGCGACTTCGAAGCCATGCCGGCGCGGCGCGAGGAACTGCACGGCGCAATCGACGAAGGCATCGAGGTGGTATACAACACGCAGCCAGTCGAGGTCATCGACGGCAAGGCGCTGCGTTGCGTGCGCACCGAGCTGGGCGAGCCCGATGAGGACGGTCGTCGCCGACCGATTAATATCGCGGGTTCCGAGCACGATATCGAGTGCGGACTGGTGATCGCCGCGGTCGGACAGAAGGCCGAAAACGACGAACTCGACGCCCTCGGAATGATGGACTGGGATCGCGTCAGAACCGAGCTCGAGGGCATGCAAACCACGGATGCAAAGGTGTTTGCGGCCGGTGACGGCGCTTTTGGCGGCTCGACCATCGTCGAGGCCATGTACCAGGGCCATCGCGCCGCCTATTACATCAAAGCCCATCTCGAGGGTAACGACAAGCCACTGCCATACCGCACCCCGTACCGCACGCGGCGGGTGCCGATTTGCAACGATCCGGCCTGGGAACTGAATCCCCGGGTCGACCAGAAATTTCATGGACTCGGTCAGATTCCGATCGAGTTTCCCGAGATCGAATCAACCTATACCGCCGACGAGGCGAAGTTCGAAGCCGCGCGCTGTTTCCGCTGCGATGCCGAAACCGGGTCAGCGGATTACACCGTGACCAGCCGCGAGTCGATTTTCGCGATGTCGCGCGTCACACCAAAAGACGTCGAGCTAGAAGCCAGTATCCTGCAGGGGCGCCTGGAAAACCGCGACAATCCGTTTGGCGAAGATCACGAGGCCACGCTCGATGACCTGGTATTTCTGCCGGCGAACCTGTCGCGCCTGGTGATCGATCCCTACCGCGAGGACTGTAAAACCGCGACCGACCTGGGTGCAATCAACAGCCTGCAGCTCGATATTCCATTTGCGGTCACTGGTCTCGATCATGCCCCGGATGAAATCCGCGATGCCTATGCCAGCGCCATAGCGCAACATGGCGCCGCCTATATTGGAGTTGCACCGCTCGGCGGGGATGCCCGGTGGATACAGATTGCCGACGGCGACGCCGATGCCGCGGCCGACGCGGTCGTGTTCAGGGCTGACCCGGCGCTGAAGGCAGGCAAGGTAACCAGGGCAGTGGAAGCTCAACCGACCGGCCTGCTGGTCGACAGCCACAACCTCGCACAGGCGCTGCCGTTTGCGCTGTTGCAGGAACTCGATTTTCTGGTGCTCGATGCGGGTGACGGCCTGCCGGAAATTGCTTCCGAACTGACCAGCGCACCCGATATTTCGATTTTAAACCACGCGGTCAGCCAGCTGCGGGCGATGAACCGGGAAGAAGATATCGACCTGGTTTATTTCGGCGGTCTGCGCACCGGCACCGATAGCGCCAAGATGCTTGCGTTGGGCGCCAATACCGTGGTCATCGGTGCGGCTGCGGCGATCGCACTCGGCGCCGATATTGCCGCCGGTGAGCCGCTCTTCAATGCCGACCTGAAGCGGGATGATCGCGAGGAGCGCAGTTACAACCTGCTGCAGGCATTCAATGCGGAAGCCGCGATGATGGCGCGCTGCACCGGCAAAACCAACGTACACAACCTCGAGCCCGAGGATCTGCGCGCGATCACGATCGCGGTATCGCAAGCGGCGGGCGTGCCCATGGCGGGAAGTTTGAATCAGCATTGATCTGTCATTAGAATTACCGGCCAAGACATAACCATAATATCCGAAGGGGGCTAAAAAGTGGCTAAAGATCTAGAAGCGATTGCGAAATCCAAAAAAATAAAATATTTCCTGGTGAGCTGGGTTGACCTGTTTGGTGTGTTGCGCGCCAAGTTGGTACCGGCACGCGCCATCAAGGGCATGCAGAAGGACGGCGCCGGGTTTGCCGGATTTGCCGCATGGCTCGATATGACGCCGGCACATCCGGACATGTTTGCGGTTCCCGATCCTGACAGCCTGATCCAGTTGCCCTGGAAGCCTGAAATTGGCTGGGTTGCAGGGGATCTGTGGATGGACGGCAAGGAAGTAGAGGCTTCGCCGCGCGTCGCGCTCAAGCGTCAGCTGGCCAAGGCTAGCCGCAAGGGATACCGTATGAAAACCGGGGTTGAATGCGAGTATCACTTGATCACGCCCGATGGCGAAAACATTGCCGACAGCCATGACACCCAGCCCAAACCCTGTTACGACCAGCTCGCATTGATGCGTCAGTACCCGGTGGTTGGCCATATCTGCGACTGTATGCTCAAACTCGGCTGGAATCCGTATCAGAATGATCACGAGGACGCCAATGGCCAGTTCGAAATGAACTGGGATTACGACGATGCCCTGAAAACTGCCGACAAGCACGTGTTCTTCAAGTTCATGGTCAAATCGATTGCCGAAGAGCACGGCATGCGCGCGACCTTCATGCCCAAGCCGTTCAAGCACCTGACCGGTAACGGCTGTCATGCGCACGTGTCGTTGTGGGATCGCGCCGGCAAGAAAAACCTGTTCGAGACCAATCGCAAGGACCCGCGCGGGCTGGGCTTGTCGCCACTGGCCTACAAGGCGCTCGGCGGTATCATGCATTCTGCCTCTGACCTGGCCGCGATTTTCAACCCGACCGTAAACAGCTACAAACGTATCAATGCACCGCGCACCATGTCCGGCGCGACCTGGTCGCCGAACGCCGTCACCTATGCCGGCAACAACCGTACCCACATGATCCGCGTACCTGAGGACGGACGTTTCGAGCTGCGCCTGATGGATGGTGCGGCAAATCCTTACCTGTTGCAGGCGGGCGTGCTGATGGCGGTACTCGATGGTATCGACAACAAGCGCGATCCGGGAGAGCCGACGCATCTCAATATGTACGAAGAAGGCCATCGCGCCAAGAGTCCGCGCATGCTGCCGCTGAACCTGCTCGATGCGATCAGGCAATTCGATAAAAACAAGGTCGTCCGCGAAGGTCTTGGCGATGAGCTGGTCGATGCCTACGTCAAACTCAAGATGCAGGCCTGGGATAGCTATGCAACGCACCTGAGTAGCTGGGAACGCGAAAACACGCTCGATTGCTAAGCGCATTATTCTAGACACTCGTTTTCAAAAGCCTGATGTTTACCAGTCTGAGCCTGAAAGCACGGGCCAGCCTGGCCTGTGCCTATAGCGGCGTCGCCTGGGGTCTTTTCTGGATTCCGCTACGGGGCATGGACAACGCCGGGGTGACCGATGCCTGGGCCACGGTGCTGTTCTACGGTATACCGTTGCTATTGTTTTCTCCGTGGATATTCAGGAACTGGCGACGCATTACCAGCTGTGGCTGGCAGCTGCATTTCATCGGTATCACAACCGGGGTTGCGCTTGCGTTTTACTCCAACGCGCTACTCTATACCGAGGTCATTCGGGGGTTGGTGCTGTATTACACGACCCCGGTCTGGTCGTTGTTACTGGCCCGTATCGTACTTGGGGAAACGATAACCGCACCGCGGGTTCTGGCCATTGCATTTGGTTTGGCCGGCATGCTGGTAATGTTCGGGATTGATGTCGGTTTTCCGTGGCCGAGAAACACAGGTGACTGGATGGCGTTGATTGGCGCCGTCGGTTGGGCGGTAGCGGCGGTATTGCTGCGCAAGGATGATGGCAGTCGCAGCATGGAAATATGTTCGGTCTATTTTTTCTACGGCGTCATCGCCGCGATTGTAATGGCGATATCACCGATGGCCGGTGAAATCGAGATGCCAGACTGGTCTGTCGTTGTCGATGTCCTGCCCTGGGCATTGCCAATCGCAGTTATCGTAATTCCCGGTGCTTACGCGGCTTTCTGGGGTGCGCCGCACTTGAACCCCGGAGTAGTTGGTTTACTGTTCATGACGGAACTCAGCGTGGGTGGGATTACCGCTGCGATATGGGCCAACGAACCGCTCGGCGTGCGCGAACTGACTGGAATCGGGTTAATCACGCTTGCGGGCTTGAGTGAATTTATCTATACGCCGATGCGCCGGGCGTTATGGCGCGATAGCTAGCTAATCGGCACGCGATTTGCCTCTGATATGTCGCTTTCGAGATACTTTCGCATCTTGCCAGCCCCTATGATATTGCGTCCTGAAATCCAGTGAGCCATCAGCTTTCTGGGATTGAGGCATGTCGGTGCACAGTGCTGCATCGACCCGTTTGTTTCCATGATTTGGAGAAAATAATGGCAAAAAGCGATATCGAAATTGCACGTGAAGCAACCCTGAAACCGATTACCGAAATTGCGCAAAAGCTCGATATTCCACCCGAAGCTTGCAAGCCCTTCGGACACGACAAGGCGAAATTGACTTCAGAATTTATTAATTCATTGCAGGGAAAAAAGGACGGCAAGTTGATTCTGGTTACCGCGATTTCTCCGACTCCGGCAGGCGAGGGCAAAACCACGACCACGGTCGGACTGGGTGACGGGCTTAACAGCATCGGCAAGAAAGCCGTGATGTGTCTGCGCGAACCGAGCCTGGGCCCCTGCTTCGGAATGAAAGGTGGCGCCGCGGGCGGAGGATATGCCCAGGTCGTGCCGATGGAAGATATCAACCTGCATTTCACCGGGGATTTTCATGCCATCGGCGCGGCGCATAACCTGCTGTCGGCGCTGGTTGATAACCATGTCCAGTGGGATAATAAATCGGGGATTGATCCACGCCGTATCACCTGGAAGCGCGTCATGGATATGAACGACCGTACGTTGCGTGACATCACCATTGGCCTCGGTGGTCCCGGCAACGGTACCCCGCGCGAGAGTGGTTTCGATATCACGGTTGCCTCCGAAATCATGGCTATTTTCTGTCTCGCCACCGATCTCGACGATCTCGGACGCCGCATCGGCAATATTGTTGTCGGCTACACGCGTGATCAGAAACCGGTACATGCACGTGACGTCAATGCCCCGGGCGCGATGACCGTGTTGCTCAAGGATGCATTCATGCCGAACCTGGTGCAGACGCTCGAAAATAATCCAGCCTTCATCCACGGCGGCCCGTTTGCCAATATCGCGCACGGTTGTAACTCGGTAATTGCTACTAAAACCGCGCTCAAGCTGGCCGATTACGTCGTTACCGAGGCCGGGTTTGGTGCCGATCTGGGTGCTGAAAAGTTCTTCGACATCAAGTGTCGCAAGGCAGGTTTGAGTCCGGATGCGGTGGTGCTGGTTGCGACTGCGCGAGCGCTCAAAATGCACGGTGGTGTCCCCAAGGACCAGCTTGCAGGTGAAAATGTCGAGGCCATCGTCAAGGGTTGCGATAATCTGGGTCGCCATATCCGCAACCTGAAACAGTTCGGCGTACCGGTAACGGTCGCGATCAATCGTTTTTCCGCCGACACCGAGGGTGAACTAAAAGCAATCCGCGAGTTTTGCGACGAGTTCGGTGTCAAGGCCTTTGACTGTAACCACTGGGGCGAGGGCAGCAAGGGTACCCAGGAACTTTCCAAACATGTGGCCGAGGTTGCCGATTCCGGCCAGGCGCAGTTCCATACGTTGTACGATGACAAGATGCCGTTATGGGACAAGGCACGTCACATCGCACGCTCGCTATACGGCGCGGACGATATTATCGCCGACAAAAAAGTCCGCGATCAGTTTGCCAAATTTGAAGCCGATGGTTATGGTCACTTCCCGGTTTGCATGGCCAAGACCCAGTACAGCTTTTCCACCGACCCTGCGCTGATGGGGGCGCCTAGCGGGCACGAAGTACCGATCCGCGAAGTTCGCCTGTCGGCGGGGGCCGAGTTCATCGTCGTGGTCTGTGGCGACATCATGACCATGCCAGGATTGCCACGGGTGCCGTCGGCGGACAATATTCATCTGAATGCGGATGGCCAGGTCGAGGGATTGTTCTAGTTAGACGAAACTGTCCCCGAAGTTGGAACGTATTCATTTATGGACGCCAACGAACAGTATCAAAATTTTATCGCCTGGCAATGCCGGCTGCGGAAGCTCGCCATGCGCGAACGGGATGGTCGCCCCAGTGCGGGCATGAGCGCCGGCATCCATGCGGTCGTGGGTGGTGACGAGCAGGCGCGGATCAACTTCCTGATCAATCGCGCAGATTCTGCCGATCGCACCAGCGAGTTCCGCCATATCATTCGTAAAACACACGATTCGAGCCAGTGGGTCAAGAATGGCCTGCGTATACTCGCCGAACTGCACTACCACGAAACCGATCAGTTCGTGAATGAATTGACCGCCGTGTTCAGTCACGATTCTTCAATCGCTTACGCGCTGCTCAAGGCGGGTCGATGCCAACTGCGGTTTGCGGAGGCCAGTATCGAGCATGCCTTCGATTTTGATGTCAGGTCGCTGGACCGGAACGACGAACTGTTCCAGGCGACCTACTGGCATAATCACCTGTTCAACCCGACGCTGCCGGGCAAGGTGCGGGTGCTCGCTTTCTCGCCGCGTTTATAAGATCTGCTTGAAGTTTTCGTAGAGTAGTTTCGCCAGCCGGTTCATCTCCGGCATCTCGGCACGGGCCGTCTGGTCGAATGCTTCGAGGGCGTCGGCGCCGAGGCTGTCTTCCAGCGCAGCCCTGTACTCCGGGATACAGCCCCACTGCATTACCGTGTCGGCGCGCACTTCGACGTGAAACTGTACCGCGTAGGCGTGGTTGCGATACTTGAATATCTGGTACCGGGTACTGGCCGATGAACCGAGCACGGTCACCCCGGTGTTGGATTCGAGATCGCGCACTTCGTAGGAATGCCACTGTACCGCCTTGATGGATTCGGGGTAGCCACCGAACAGCAGGTCCTGCCGTGCCGCCGGGGTCATGTCGATATCCAGTACACCGATTTCGGATGGTTCGGACTTGACCACCTTGCCACCCAGGACTTCTCCGAGTAACTGACAGCCGAGACAAAACCCGAGGAAGGGTTTACCCATATCGACGACCCATTCATGGATGCGTTTTTTCTCTTCGATGAGCCACGGGTGTTCGTCTTCCATCCAGGTGTCCATCGGACCGCCCATGCACAGCATCGCGTCGAACCCGGACAGGTCGGCCGGTATGGTTTCGCCTTCGTCTAGTTCTATCTGGGTCAGTTGCCAGCCATCAGCTTCCATCAAGTCCTTGATGTAGCCCGGATCCTCGACTGCGATATGTTGCAACACCAGTATATTTTTCATGGGTTCTCCGGATAGATTGCAAGCTCGCGATGGTGACGTTCCGCATCGTGATCATCGATCGACGGCGTCACGCGAATATGTTCGACGTAGTGTAGCGGCAAGTCGTGTTCCAGCGCACCGCGCAGTACGTGTTCCTTGTACCAGTGATATGGCTGTCGCCGTTGATCGATTTCGATTCCATAGTAGGTAAAGACTTCGATGACTTCGCCATGTAGCGCGGTAACCTGGATTTCTCTGCGTTCGTAGCCGATCCCGGCGCCTTCGTAGGCATCGAGCTCCAGCTTTTCGTCGTGCGTCACCAGGTAAACCACACCGTAGACGGCATCTTCCGGGTTGCCGGTAAAGGCAATGTCGCACTTGCCCGATAGATCCTGGCCTTTCTTGTGCCAGCAAAGCCGATGCTGCTGTAAAATGGCGACGCAATGCTTGGTGGCCTCGGGAATTCGCTCCAGCAGGCGCGTACTCGACAGATTGGAGCCGAAGGCGAAATAGTTAATCTTCATTGGTATCTGCCGCAGCCTGTTCCCGTCTGGAATAAAGCTGGTTGACGCTCGGCTGGATTAGCCAGATACCGAGCGGGAAGATGAATAGCAGGAAAAAGGTGCTGCTGAAGATCATGAAATCGGCGTCCTCGTTTTCCTGCAGCGATTTGAGTTGGCGCGCGGTGTACCAGAGACCGTAAAAGATGCCCACCATTGAAACCATGTGCATCGGCAGCAGCCATATCGGTGGCCTTGATGGCGCGCCGTGCTGGAGTTGCGGGATATAGAGGAAGATGTACATCAACAGGTAGACGATCGGAAGCGCGAAACCGGCCGCGCAGGGTAACGGGCTGCGTTGACGCGCCTCGGGTAGCTGCCGGTTCGACCAGGCGCCAACACTGAACATCCAGCCAAACAGGACCAGCATCATGAACAAACCGATAGTGGCCACTACCAGGGGCTCCATCGGGATATCGAACATCAGGCTCATGATGGTCGGCAGCGCCAGCATCAGGAACAGTTCCCAGTGGCGCAGTTTGAGAAAAAATGTCATGCGCGGAGTTTCAGTCTTTTGATACCGCACAATTATAAAGGGGCATGCTTTTCAACAAAAGCACACTAACTCAGGGGATTCAGGCGGCGCTACTGCGTGAAGCGCGCTTGCGCTCGTGCTCGAGCAGCAGTTTTTTACGAATGCGAATGCTCTTCGGCGTTACTTCGACCAGCTCATCGTCGTCGATGAATTCCAGTGCCTGCTCGAGCGTCATTTTCACCGGCCTTGTCAGGACCAGGTTTTCGTCGGTGCCGGCAGCCCGGATGTTGGTGAGTTGCTTGGCCTTGAGCGGGTTTACCACGAGGTCATTGGCGCGGCTGTGAATACCGACGACCATGCCTTCGTAAACCGGCTCCGCATGCCCGATCATCAGGCGGCCGCGTTCCTGCAGGTTGAACAACGCGTACGCAAGCGCCTTACCGGTTGCGGTTGAAATGAGGACACCATTCTGCCGTTGGCCGATGGCGCCCTCGATGCGAGGACCATAATGATCGTAAATATGATAGATAAGCCCGGTTCCCGAGCTCAGCGTCATGAACTCGGCCTGGAATCCGATCAATCCGCGCGAAGGTATCACGTAGTCCAGGCGAACCCGCCCGCGACCATCTGGCAGTATATCCTTGAGGTCAGCCTTGCGCTTGCCGAGCGCCTCCATGACTGCTCCCTGGTAGGGTTCCTCGACGTCGACCGTCAGCTGTTCGTAGGGCTCGCAATCGACGCCTTCGATTTCCCGTATGATGACCTCGGGACGCGAGACGGATAACTCGTAACCCTCGCGCCGCATATTTTCAATAAGGATGCCGAGGTGCAGTTCACCGCGTCCACTGACGCGAAACCGGTCGGCATCTTCGAGTTGCTCGACGCGAAGCGCGACATTGTGCAGGCATTCGCGGCACAATCTTTCCTCTATCTGCCGGGAAGTCAGGAATTTTCCATCCTTACCGGAAAATGGTGAGTTGTTTACGCTGAAGGTCATGCTGACAGTCGGTTCGTCCACCGTCAGTTGTGGCAAGGCCTCGACCTGGTTGCGATCGCACAGGGTATCGGAAATGTAGAGCTCCTCGATTCCTGAGAAAACGATAATGTCACCCGCCTCGGCAGTTTCGGTTTCCACCCGCTGCAGACCATCGAAGCCGAACAATTGCATCATACGTCCATCACGCTGTTTGCCATCGGCGCCGACAATCTTGATCGCGGTATTCCGCGACACGCGGCCGCGGGTAATGCGACCGATGCCGAGGACGCCCTTGTAGCTGTCGTAATCAAGACTCGAGACCTGTAATTGAAAGGGTCCATCGAGTTCGACCTCTGGCGGCACTACATGATCGATAATTGCCTCGAATAGAGGCTTCATGTCACCGTTACGGTCTTTGTCGTTGTTGCTCGCATAACCTTCGAGTGCCGATGCGTAGATCACCGGAAAGTCGAGCTGCTGATCGGTTGCGCCGAGTCGGTCGAACAGGTTGAAGACCTGGTCGATCACCCAGTCCGGGCGCGCACCTTCCCGGTCGATCTTGTTGATAACGACAATGGGCGTAAATCCCATCGCGAAAGCTTTCTGGGTAACGAAGCGGGTTTGCGGCATTGGCCCTTCGACCGCATCCACCAGCAATAACACCGAATCAACCATTGACAGGATACGCTCGACCTCACCACCGAAATCGGCATGACCCGGAGTATCGACGATATTGATGTGGTAATCACGGTTGTGCTGCTCGTCACGCCAGTTGATTGCAGTATTCTTGGAAAGGATGGTAATCCCGCGCTCTTTTTCGAGATCGTTCGTATCCATCATGCGATCGCTGATCTCGGCACGGGCGTCCAGGGTGCCTGACTGGCGCAGCAACTGGTCGACCAGCGTGGTTTTGCCGTGATCGACATGCGCGATGATTGCGATATTTCGCAGGTTTTCTCGGTGCGTATTCATAGGGATAAGCAGGGCGGGTTGAGGCGCGCGATTATAATGATGTGGCGCGATACCACAAGTGAGGAATTCACACTAAAGTACCAGCAGCCTGTTGGTTTTCGTGAGGATGCTGGAGACCGACTGGCGGATTTGAGACGGATGTATCCGGCTTGCGGCTGGAGTTCGCAGATTTACCGGCCGTAATAGGTTTTTATAACCCGGTAGGTTTGTGGATCGATCGTGAATATTAACCGGTTTTCGGTAGCGCCCATCTCTTTGGTCTGCAAGCTCACGAATAACTTTGATTCTTCCGTCTGAACACAAACAAACTCACCATTTTCATCGTTAATCTTGCTGAGCGCTTCCTGGGTTACGAGATTCCCGGATTGCTTGTCCATTTCTGCAATAACGGCATCAACCGCGAGGCCGCATCGAAACGAAACCACTTCTTCGACCAATTCCTCCGAATACAGCATCGGGGAAGCTATTACCAGTATAATTGCCAGGAAAGATTTCTGCATGTTCTCAAGTACCTGATGAAGTCTTAACCAGTGGCGGCTAATGTTAGCACGGGTGTTGTCGAGAATCGGCTTCTGCAAGCAGTGGATTATCTAGTTACCCGAACGATCAAGCTTACGCATCTGCTCGGTAGCACCAGTACTTGATATCTTGTTGATCGAGGAACTGTTCAGCGTCTTTTCCCTGCATCATCGCCAGCGTTGACAGAATTCCGGCCTCGGTACAGGTTGCCGCCGCAACGGTTACCGACAGCGGCGACCCGGGATTAGGCCATCCGGTTTTTGGATTCAGGATATGACCGTATCGGATTCCTTCGTGTTCAATAAACTTGAACACGTCACCACTGGTTGCGAGGGCACCATTTTTCAATTGAATCACCGCGGTGGCGTCACCCGGTCGATTCGGGTCCTCGATTCCGGTCAACCACGACGATCCGTCAGCCATCGGGCCGCTGGCACTGCAGTCACCACCGAAGTTAACCATGAAACTGTTATCGGCTTTGCTTTTAAGCAGGGTCAGAGTCGAGTCGACCGCGTATTCCTTGCCAATGCCGCCTAAATCGATTTCCATGCCCTTTGGCAGCGTCAGGTTGGGGCTGTCCCAGTTCACTTTATCCCAGCCGATGTCAGGTAGCAGATCTTCGACCTCTTGTTGCGTTGGAATGCTGCCGTGCCGGCTAAAGTCCCAGGCTCGTCGCAAGATCCCCGAGGTGACATCAAACCAGCCCTCGCTCAGGCTATAGCAGTGTTGAGCAAAATCCAGCAGGCGCGCGGTCTCCGGATCCACCGCGACGGTTCCGCCACCCTGGTTGATCTGGTAGATGATGTTGTCGTCGCGATAGCGGCTGAATTTTTGCTCGATGCGGTTTGCTTCCTGCTGCGCCAGTGCAATTAGATCCTGTGCCCGCGCTTCCTGGTCACATTCGATCAGGACTTCGCAGGGGCTGGCCATACACCGAAACTGGCCGATCCACAGTTTACCGCGCCGCGATATCTTCAGGGGACTTGCAACCCATTCGTGATTCATGTCTGCGTGTAAAAAATGCGCTTCCCGCACTGCGATATTTAACTATAGACTAGCTTTTGCACGATAGTTGCATCTTGACCTGGGGCATTGAGGCGCAACACAAGAAGGACCGAATACCGACCCCTGGCCTGTTACCATTCAAACGAGTAGGTAAACTGGACTATCGTTGCCTCGACATCAGGATAGAGGTCCTGCTGGGCCAGCTGTCCAAAGGCCTCGGACGGTGACGAATCTCCCGATTGCAGGTACTGTTCCAATCGTACCGACCAGTGGTGCTGGTCACTGATCTGCTTGCCGAATTTTACCCCGACCGTGGTGGCTTCCATCTCACCAAGACGGTAGTCGGCACTGGCCTCGGCCGGCACCGGTTCCCCGTCGCGCAGGAAGTAATGATAAAAGTCGGCCTCTGTTTGCTGGTACCAGCGCAGATGCGGTTCGATAAAGTAACCTTCGTTTAGCCTGAAGCGGTAGGTAAAATCAAACGTGTTCGAGTCGACGCCCCAGTCGTCAGTCATAAACCGGTATGACGCGGTAAAAATATCCTTGTTGGCAAACATTTTCTTGTATTTACCGTAAATACTCTGGCGCGAGCGGCTGTCAGGTCGGTTCTCGAATAACTGGTTGCTTGGCTCACCGGTGGTATTGTCGACGACGCTGACAAACTTGTAGGGATCGGTCAGGTAACCATCGGATTCACTCAGGGAAAGATTAACCTGGAACAGGCTGGTTCTGTCGATGACCTGGGTCACTCCGAATATCAGGTCAAGAATGTTGCGGGTGTCGGAGCTGTCTCCCTTGTCCTGATCCACCATCCTGGTGAGTGGATTAGGAACACCCCCAACCGGATCAAAGTCATCCAGCTCGATATTGATGCCATAGGAATAGGTCGTGTTCTTCTGGTTGGTGTCGTGCTGCCACATGGCGTTGCCGCTAATCGAAGTAAAGTCGTATTCCTTGGAAACGTTGAATCCGAGATTGCTGCGATTGTTGCGATCAATTGGTTTTTCCCAGTTCATGCTGAAGGCAACCCGGGTATCCTTGAAGGTGTCATCGAGTGGCGTTTCGTTTGCATCAACATCATAGGATCCCTTGCCCGAAGGACGGGTAAATGTCTGTACCGTCGTCGATGGCACTGCACCCGTTGCCGAGGCGCCGGTCAGGCTGTCAACGACCAGTTTCATCGACAGGCTCTCGTCATCGCCAAGATCCTTGGTGGCGCTGATAACAGGTTCGACAGCTTCAATCCGGTCGTTGTCTTCAGCGTAGAAAAGTATCGCACTGTCGATGTCCCAGCCGTTATCCGCCGCTTGCGTAGGACTACCGAGTAAAGTGCAGGTCGCCGCAGAAAGTATGCCTGCAATTTTCTTTTTCTTTAATTGCATCCGCAGCCACCGCCGGCAAATCCCTGGCCACCGCTGGAGGCTTCTTTACTGAAGTAAATGTGTTCATCGAAGGCGAGGTCGAGCGCATCCGCGTCTATCAGCATGTCTTCGCGTGCCAGCAGGTTACGCTCCCAGGGCTTAACGCCGAGGGACGAACAACCACTCGCGCCGATCAGCGCGCACAGAATCAATGAGCAGAGCCTGGTTTTCATAGTAACTCCTCGATTTCGCGTTCGTATTTTTCGATATGCTTGGTATAGAAACCAATATGTTTCTTTACTACCTTGCCGCTGCTGTCGATCAGGTAGGAAGTAGGCATGCCTTCAATTTTGAACTGCTCGGCAATTTGCCCGCTGGGATCGTGATAGATATCGAAATTAGCCGGGACCTTGCTGAGAAACTGGTGCATCGCTTCAGATTCGGCATCGAGGTTTATCGTGATAACAGTAAAATTTTCAGCCGGATACTTGCTCATCAGGTTGTTCATCCACGGGAAGGATCTCTGGCAGGGCTTGCACCAGGAAGCCCAGAAATCCAGGTAAACGACTTTACCCTGGTGGTTCTTCAGATCCAGCTGGCTGATGTTGTAGATCTCGGCCTGCACCGGGGAGGTAGCCAACAGTATCAATAGCAGTATCATTCTCATATCCAACGTCCTCGGGTTTTCCCTATTTGGTACCAGCTGAGAATAGTAACATTTGGTTCCTTAACAAATTCTTAAGAAATGAAAATTATTCCGGGGATCGTCCGTCCTTCGAATTCGGTACCAGGCCGGGCTTTTACATGGTGAGCCGACATCCATATCGATGCTAATTCGCCGATTTCTCAGGCCTGCGAAACGGTTTCGCCCGAATCATCGATCATCGACGTTGAACTCGTCGACCGGGAGAGGGTCTTAGCTTCTATTTCGAGGTACTTAAATATGAAAAATCTGTTGCTCATGGCCTTCGTCGCAATCGTCAGCGCGACCGCGCATCCGGCTATTGCGGCCAGGGCCGTGCTTGCCGGTGGCTGTTTCTGGTGTATGGAGTCGGATTTTGAAAAGCTCAACGGTGTAACTGACGTGATATCCGGTTTTACCGGGGGTACGCATCCGGACCCAACCTATCGTGGTGCACATACCGGGCACTACGAGGCGGTCGAGATAACTTACGATCCCGAGATTATCGATTACCAGGGAATCCTGGATCATTTCTGGGTTAACCACGATCCGTTTGACGCGCGTGGACAGTTTTGCGACAAGGGGCCGAGCTATCTCGCCGCAATCTTTGTGGCCAATGACGAAGAGCGCATGCTTGCGGAAAAGTCGAAACAAAAGGTTATCGAAATGTTTCCCGGCCAGGCCGTGGTAACCCCCATTTTACCGCAGGCAACCTTTTTCCCGATCAAGGGTGACGAGGAATATCACCAGGATTATTACAAGAAGTCCCCGATTCGTTACAAGTACTACCGTTTCGGCTGTGGACGCGATAAACGCCTGACCACCATCTGGGGCGACCAGGCCACCCACTAGTAATTCCTAGAAACTTTCTTTGACAATGGCTGGCGTGGGGGAAACCCCGCAAAAGACGCTGCCAACCGGCGCATGCACCGGTTGGTCCATCCATGGAATCGCTTGGAGCGCGGCGTCCCTGCCGCGCTACACTTTTGCGGGGTTTCCCCCACGCCAGCCTGGTGATCGATCAAACGCCGTCCCGGACCTGAACAAACGAGTCAGGATTTACCTGTCCTGTATTTGCGGTGGTAGAATGACATCGTCTTAAACAGCAAGGATGTCCTGCCATGGGCTGTCAATATTTCGCTCCCTGCGATCATGGCGCAGATACTTTCACGATCGCTATTCCGAAACTGACTTTCGGCCGCGGCTGCCTGCGCGAAGCGGGCGCGCGTGCCGCCGGGCTTGGCATGACGCGGGTGGGATTGTTTACCGACCCATATTTGCGCGAAAGCGCTTACGTTGCGACAGTACTGGAATCGCTGGGACAGGCCGGGCTCGATGTCGCCGTATTCGACGAGATAACGATCGAGGCCGATGACGCCAGCGTCGAGCGCGGTGCGGCTTTTTTCGCCGAGGGCGGTTTCGACGGCGTGGTCTCGGTCGGCGGCGGCTCGGTGATGGATACCGCCAAGGCCTCCATGCTCTATGCGCTGGATCCGCCTGACGAATTTCTCGATTACTTCGCGCCGCCACTCGGTGCCGGCAGGCCGATGCCGCGCAAGTTGCTGCCACACCTGGCCTGCGCCACGACTTCGGGGACCGGTTCCGAATGCACGTCGATATCGGTGCTGCGCATCAGCGATCTGGCGACCAAGTTTGTGCTCGCCAACCGGGTGTTGCTGCCGCAGGAAGCGCTGGTCGATCCGGCCTGCAGCGATACGCTGCCGGCGATGGTTGTCGCGTCGACTGGCTTCGACCTGTTATGTCATGCGCTCGAGTGCTATACAGCGAAGGCCTATACCCGCTGGGACAGGATGGATGATCCGCTGAAACGGCCACCGATCCAGGGTGCCAACCCGTGGAGTGATCTGGCCGCACGCAAGGCGCTGGAGATCGCCGGTGAGTACCTGGAGCGCGGTGTCAATAATGCTGAGGATCACGAGGCACGCGACCAGTTAATGTGGGGCGCCTCGCTGGCCGGCATGGCGTTTGGTAACACCGGCACCCATCTCGGGCACGCGCTTTCCTACGGGGTTACGCACCTGATGCACGATGTCACCACCGATGGTTACCCGGTTAAATCCCCGTTTGTCCCGCATGGCATCAGTGTCGTGGTCTCGGCGCCCGCGATATTCCGTTACACTGCCGAAGCTGCCCCCGAGCGTCATTTCGAGGCAGCCGGCTATCTGCAGTCAGACTTACAGGGAGCCGGTGTCGATGATTCCGGCGCAGCGCTCGCCAAACGCATCATCGGGTTGATGCGTAAAACCGGAGTTCCGAACGGATTGAGTGGCGTTGGATTTGGTCCAGCTGACGTTCCAGCGCTGGCTGCATCCACCGCGCGTCAGGTGCGCGCGATCGCGAATTCACCGCGCGAAACCAATCTTGTAGATATCGAAAATATTTACGCAGCCGCGATGAGCTACTAACAGAAGCTTTAGGTTCCGCCAGTAAAGGTACCAGGAACACGAAACAGGCGATCAAAAACAGTGCACCCCCGATTAAACCAACCGGGTCTTCGGCACGGATGCTCGCCACGATGAAAAAAATGGCCGAGAACACAAACAGGCTCCAGCCCCAGAGTTGAAAGCGGTGTTGCGTGTTTTTTGACATTTGAACTGCCTCGGGTTGAATTTTAGCCTTTATATTATTAATGCTTATGTATATATATGTAAAACGGTAAATTTTAATCTAAATACATAAGATTTATTTATTCAAAGATTTGTTTTTTCACTCTCGATGATCGAGAAAATTCACATTACTTTGTAAGCTAACTGATGCTAGCATTCGCTGCTTATCCAGTCCCTGAAGCGGCAAATTAAATGTTTGAAACCAGCCTGATGAACCAGATCCGCGAGCGTTTTTGTCACGTGGATACCTGCCCCTACCAGGGGCCGCGCATATTCTTTGAAAACGCCGGCGGCGCGCTGACGCTGAAATCGGTGGTTGAAGTCAATACTCAATTAGCGGGAATTCCGGACAACCAGGGACGCGATAACCCTGCCTCGCATGAACTGGTGCGGATCATTTCCGAGGCGCGCGACAACATGCGCCTCTTTCTCGGAGTCAAGGATGGCCCGGTATTTACCGGTGAAAGCGGCACCGAGCTTATTTTCCGCATGGTACGCGCTGCAGCATTGGGATCGCCAGAGGGTGGCAATATGATAGGTAGTACGCTCGAACATCCGGCTACCGTGAGCGCGAGTAAACGCTGGGCCAAAATCGCCGGCAAGAAATTCCGCGCCGCGGTACATAGTAACGACAGCGCCACGATTACGGCCGAGGATTACGCCCGCATTGTAGATAGCGATACCCGCGTGGCGACGATTATTCATACCAGCCCGGTAACCGGCATGACCGTGGATATCCCGGCGGTGGTCAAGGTCATCCGCGCGGCCTCTCCCGATTGCATAATCATTCTCGATGGTATCCAGCACGCGGCCCACGGCGGCCTTGCCATCGACGAATACGATGTCGATGGTTACGCGGTTTCGGCCTACAAGGTGTTTTCACGTCATAACTATGGATTTGCGTGGCTGTCGCCGCGCCTAGCAACCCTGCCGCATGACCACCTGGATGGCACTCCGGATGATTTCTGGGAACTGGGCACCCGGGATACCTCGGCGTTCGCCTGTACCACGAAAGTGATCGAATACTTTGACTGGCTCGGTTCGCATTTCACCGATTCCTCCGACCGACGGATCCGAATACTGGCAGCGGGTGAAGCCATTGGCGAGCATGAACACGATCTGATCGAGTTAATGATCAACGGCAACGACAAGCAGCACGGATTGCGTGATATGCCCGAGGTTTACGTGATCGGCGGGCACGATAATCCTGCTCGCGAGGGTATGGTGTCGATCATTGTCGAAGGTAAGCCCTGTGCCGAGGTGGTTGCCGACCTCAATGCCAGGGGAATTCGAACACACGTGCGCAAGGCAGATTATTTTTCCGGCAACATCCTCGAACCGTTGGGGCGACCGACCTGTATCCGGGTATCCATGTGTCATTACAATACCGACCAGGAAGTACTCACTTTTCTGCATGAACTCGAAACCATTATCGCCACACACCGGGAACCGGGGGCCAGCGCGGCCTAGTAATGAGTTTTAACAGCGTCATCCCCCTCCAGATTCTCGGAGCGGGACCCGCGGGCATGGGCATGGTGCTGGCCTTATGCAATCGAGTCGCGGTGGCAAACGGCGATGCAGTCTGTTTGCAAGACCTGCTCGACTCACTGCGGATCTTTGAGGCAAGCACCGACCCTGGCGGCAGGATGGGGCATTACCACGTGAATGCCAATACCAGTTCGCACGACGTTGTGCAGGGGATTAAGGATGGAACCCCTTTTGTGCAGGTGCGGGACGACTATCTGGCCCATCCGGAAACCCAGTCCGAGCTTATCCCACTGACACGGATTCAAACCCTGATGGTCGAGCCCCTGGTTGCGGCGATGCGTAGTTTTCTCGGCAAGCGTTTGCGGTGCGGAGTCGACATCGCGCGTATCGAAATAAATGATAAAGGATTTGCCAGTTATGATCGTGAACAGCGCTTGCGGGCAGTGAGTAATAACCTTTTATTTTGTTGTGGCGCTGTCGAAATACCCTTGCCGGAAGTTATAGCCATGCGCGACCGCTGGGAGGGCTCGATGCAATTCCTTTCTCGTGAAACCCTTGAGGGATTGCCGGATTCCGGTGGACCTGTTGTCATTGTCGGCGCCTCGCACAGTGCCTTTTCCTGCGCCTGGCGGCTGCTCTACGATCCAATATTTGCCGGGTTTTCGCGTGATCGGGAAATCCTGATCCTGCAGCGTCGAGAGCAAATCAAGCTGCGCTGTACGCCCGATTTCGCCGCCGCTCATCAAATTGACTATGATCCCGTAACCGATGTTTGTCCGCGCACCGGGCTGGTGTTTTTTAACGGCGGCTTGCGTAAGGATGCCAAGTTCCTGTTCCTGGATATCCGCGATGGACGGGAAAACAGGGTCAGACTTGTACAAGTAGATCAGCTTGGCGAGCAGCAGGCATTGCTTGACCGGGCAGGATTGATTCTGCAGGCAACCGGGTTTGTCGCCAACCTGCCGCTGATCCGGCAGGATGGTGCCACGGTCAGAGTCGGTAATCCCACGCCGAGCGGGGAGCTGCATAATCTCGATACCGGGGAAATTATTCCTGGCATCTTCGGGATGGGTCTGGGCCTGAATATCCTGCCGGACGGGGAGCCACGTGGTGAGCAGAGTTTTAACGGTGGTATCCACGGGTTTCAATCCTATCCCCTGGCGGTAGCACCGCGAATAATTGATCGTTTGATAGCAGCAATGCCGGTGGAGGTTAGTAATTGAAAACGCATGCGCGGGCCGTGGTTATTGGCGGTGGGCTGGTTGGCTGTTCGATTCTTTACCATTTGACCAAGCTTGGCTGGTCCGACGTGGTATTACTGGAGCGAGACGAGTTGACGTCGGGTTCGACCTGGCATGCGGCAGCCGGTATTCACGGCCTGCACGATCATAATAATATATCGAAGCTGCAGTACTACACGATGCAGCTTTACGAAGAACTGGAACGGGAAACCGGGCAGGGCTGCGGCATTTTCCAGCCGGGTTCGCTTTACCTTGCGCAGACCCGCGACCGGGAATACCAGCTGCGCATGCAGGCTGCCAAGGCGCGCTACTTCCAGGTCGAGTTTCACGAGTTGTCACGTGTCGAGGCCGAGCGCATGCACCCGTTGGCGAACTTCGACGGGATCCGCTGCATCATGTACGAACCCGACGGTGGCAATGTCGATCCCTCCGGTGTGACTTACGCCTATGCCAAGGGTGCACGCCAGCGCGGCGCCGAGATAGAGCGTTTCACGCCGGTCATCGCGACAATCCCACGCAGCGACGGCAGCTGGGATGTCGACACCGAAAAGGGCAGCATCCATACCGGGGTGGTGATTAATGCCGGCGGTTTGTGGGCGCGCGAAGTGGCCGCAATGGCCGGTTTCGAGCTGCCGTTGATGCCGCTTGAACACCAGTACTTCGTCACCGAAACCATTCCAGAAATCGAAGCGCTTGAAAGGCGCTTGCCGCTCGTCGCCGATCGGGATGGCGAGTACTACATGCGCCAGGAAGGGCAGGGGCTGCTGGTCGGTGCCTATGAAAAAGACGGGCGCTACTGGGCCGAGCAGGGCACACCGATGGATTTCGGTCACGAACTGCTGGACCAGGACCTCGAGCGTATCGAGGACAACCTGATGCGTGCCTGCGAACGTGTACCAATGCTGGGCGAGGCCGGGGTTAAGCGCGTGATCAATGGTCCGATGATCTGGTCACCCGATAGTTCCGCGTTGATTGGACCGGTACCTGAGCTTGACAATTATTTCTGTTGCTGCGGCATTATCCCCGGGTTTTCGCAATCGGGGGGTCTCGGTTTGACCATGGCGCAGTGGATCGTCGAGGGGGAGCCAGAGATGGACCTGTTTCCGTGGGACCTGGCGCGTTTCGGTGCCTGGGCGACGAAACCCTTTACCCGGGCGCGCACACTGGATCAGTATGCGCATCGATTCAAGATTCATTTTCCCTACGAAGAGCGC